>JAFGRR010000615.1 GCA_016935035.1 Phycisphaerae bacterium
AGTTCATCATCTCGGCGATGCCAAGCACCCAGCGGTCGTGCAGCAGCGGCTGAATGTCGATGGCGGTCAGTTCGGCGCCGCTGCTCTCAAAGCGTGATGCAGGCACCGATGAACTGGCCATCACGTACACGTAAATCGGGCAGTGCTTGCTGGAGGCCAACATGAAGCGGATGCCCTCGGTGCCGTGGACATTCGCGATCTCATGCGGGTCGGTGATGACGGTTGTGGTGCCGTGTGCTACAACGACGCGGGCGTACTCCCAGACGCTCAGCAGCGACGACTCGATGTGGACGTGGCCATCGATGAAGCCCGGACACACGTACTGGCCCTTAAGATCAATGGTCTCGCGACCCTGATAGCGGCCGATGCCGGCGATGTGACCGTCGTGAATGGCGACGTCACCGTCGTGGATCTCGCAGGACAGAACGTTCACGATGCGGCCATTCGCGAGCACCAGTTCGGCTGGCCGGCGCCCGGTGGCGACATCGACGCGATCTCGCAAATCCATGCACTGTCTCCCACAATTCATCCGCCCCCATGGATGATAGCGTCAGGCAGAAAGGGCCGTTGGTCAACTGATCGTGGTCAACGGCCGGATTTCCAGTGTGGCTAGCGTTGGGCGCCGACGCCTAGCGGGATGGCTGGCAGACGCTCGTTACGCTTGCGCTGCATGAAATCGGACAGGCGGTTGTCGACGATCGCCCGGCTCTCGACCAGTTGGACGACGTAGAAGCTGAGCCCATCGCGGCCATCCAGTGGCGGTCCGCTGCCGGCGATAGCCAGAGATTTGGGGTCGGTTGAGAGCGCGTCCAGGGCGACGCCGGATCGCAAGGCGCTGCGATACCACACGCGCAGGACGCTATCGAGGGTCCAGCCGCCGCCGGTCAGAGCGCTGGCCGACGGGACATAGACGACCCAACTCGGGTCCGAGCCGGTCGTCCACTCCGTCGGCTGCAACAGTGTCGCGGCTTCATAGTCGAACCAAGAGTCGCCTAGCGGGCCGTCCGGCGCGATTATGATGCGGGCGTCGCGCCGGATTTGACCGTTTGAACGCAGCGGAAAGCCGGGCAGCGCCAAGGCGGCGGCAACAACCGCCTCGGGTGTCGCCTGGGCTGGAATCACGGCGGACAGGTATTCGTCGGTGTACGGCCGACCAAGCATGCGTTTGGTGTACTCCTTGCGATACACCGCAACACCGCAATACTGTGTCGCCCCGCCGCCACGCAGTTCCAGCATCTCAAGATAGAGATAGACCCATGGCTCTTCGCCGCCGAGTTCGCTGATGACTTGATCAAGCGACAACGGGTTGGTGCTCAGGCCGTGCTCGGCAGCCTTGGCGGATTGAATGCTCTGAAGCAGCGCGTTCGCGTTACGGGCGGCAAGTTGCTGCTGGGCCTGCGTCTCGAAGCCCTGTCGCTGTCCGCGCGACGCTGAACGGTAGTCAGACGCCAGCGACAGGCGGCCGGGTTCGCTCATGCGGCCGGCGTCATTCAGGCGAGCGAGCCACCCGTTCGCCGCGTCATCAACGGCACTGTCCGAGGTCGTGTTCACGGCGCGGAATGTCGCCCAGGCCTGGGCAGCCTGATCGGTGGCGGACTGGCGGCCGGCACCGGTGGGCTGGGCACTGGCTTCGAGCACACGGGCCAGAGCTTCCCAGTGCGGCAGCGCAGCCGCGCGGAGACCATCGGCGATGGCACGCCATGCATCGGCGCCGGCGACGTAAGTCAGCGTCGCTGCACCGGCCTGACGATCCTGTTCGTCAAGGCCCAGGGCGCGGTCGGTCAGGGCGGCGGCGACGGTGAAGGATGCGTTCACCTGCCGCGCCAACTCCGCGTCGGCAATCGGACTGGGCTGCGCCGCGCGCCACTCTGCATGCGCCTCATCCAGAAGCTGTCGCAGCCGCAAGAGTTGCCACGAGCCGGCCAGATCGCCATCACGTGCCAGTTGCTCGACGACGATGCGCGGCATATCCCAGGTTTCGCGCTGGTTGCGCGAGAAGAAGCGGGCAGCGGGCAGCCCCCGCGCGAGGAACGCGAACTTTATGCCCGCCTCGACGTCACGAGGGTTCGCCTCCTGCGCGAGCCAGGCACGCAGGTCGTCAGGATCAGTAATGCCCGATACCGGCTGAAGGTTGGCCAGCGTATCCTGCAAGGCCTGCATCTGGCCGGCACAATCCGCCCAGCGGGTGGCGGCCACGTCGTTCGGCCAGCGTGCCCTGATCGCCTGACCAAGCTGCCAGGCTGCCTGGCGCCCGCCGGACTGTTGTGCCGCGGCATCGACTTGAGTCACCAACCAGCTCAGTTGGTCACACGGCCGTGAGAGCAGGCGGCTCAGTTCAACGAGGTCCGCTGCCGGTATCTCCTCGCCACCCGTACGCAGCTCGGCGATCAGTGAGTCGAGCGCCGTGACCTCGCTCGGCACCGCGTATGTCGCCAGCGCGGGCTGTGCCCGCACGCTGGAAGCGGCGAGCATGGCCAGCAGCAAAACCAGGAGCAGTGCGTGTGAGCAGCGCAAACCGTGGCGTCTCAATCAGGAGCATGTTGAGCGGCGGGAACTCGTAGCCCCCACCGGCGTGCCTATCTACGGCTGGGCCGCGGCGGCTGGTCGACCGGGTGTCGCACCGGTGGCTGCTGCGGCCGGCGCTCACCGGATCTTTCGCGTTCGTTTCGCTCGATGGCGCGCTCGGCCCGTCCCCTGTCGGCCGGTGCCATGCTGTAGTGTGGACGGCCGTC
The DNA here is from genome assembly GCA_016935035.1 of Phycisphaerae bacterium. Lineage (GTDB taxonomy): Bacteria > Planctomycetota > Phycisphaerae > UBA1845 > Fen-1342 > JAFGRR01. Next base: position 2,733 of record JAFGRR010000615.1, read on the forward strand.
CTCGCGATAAACCCTCGTCTCGTGGTGCCGCACCTTGGAGTCGCGTTTGTCCGACCCACAGCCCGTAGCCACGCCGGCCACGACCATCAGGCCGACCAAGGCGGCACAGCATTTGCAGTAGCGTGTAAGTTTCATAACGTGGCCTCATATGGTTAGTGCAGTCGTAGACTGCTGGTTCTTGTTCGATCTACTTGCCCCTCAAGGG
>JAFGRR010000616.1 GCA_016935035.1 Phycisphaerae bacterium
CGTCTTCACCGAGCACCACGAATCACACGCCGCCAGTGCCTTCTTGCCGTCGCCGTTCAAAGAGGCCGCCATCCTCACACTCGACGGCGTCGGCGAATGGGCCACGGCCTGTCTCGGCTACGGCCGCGGCAACCAGATCACGCTGACACACGAGCAGCGCTTCCCGCATTCGCTGGGACTGCTTTACTCGGCGTTCACCTACTTCTGCGGCTTCCGCGTGAATTCGGGTGAATACAAGCTCATGGGCCTGGCGCCATATGGCGAGCCGAAATACACCGACCTGATCCTCGACAAGCTGCTCGACCTCAAGGACGACGGCTCGTTCCGCATGGACATGTCGTACTTCAGCTACTGCCAGGGTCTGACCATGACCTCGCGCCACATGGACCAGCTCTTCGGCGGTCCGCCGCGCAAGGCCGAATCGCAGCTATCGCAACGTGAGATGGACATTGCCGCCTCGATCCAGCAGGTCACCGAGGAAGTCATGCTGCGCTCGGCCCGCTATCTGCACGCCCAGACAGGCATGAAGAACCTGTGCATGGCCGGCGGCGTGGCCCTGAACTGCGTCGGCAACGGGCGCATTTTGCGCGAGGGGCCGTTTGAGCAAATCTGGGTGCAGCCGGCGTCGGGCGACGCGGGCGGCGCGCTCGGGACCGCCCTGTTCATCTGGCACCAGTTGCTCGGCAATCAGCGCCAGCCCGGCCCATCCGATGGCCAGCACGGCTCGCTGCTCGGCCCGCGCTTCGACGACCGCCAGATCCGCACTGACCTCGAACAACTCGGCGCGCGCTATCACGAGTTCGACAACGACGACGCGTTGTGCGAACACGTCGCCGACCTGATCGCGCAGGAGAAAGTCGTTGGCTGGCTCCAGGGCCGCATGGAGTTTGGACCGCGTGCCCTCGGTTGCCGCAGCATTCTGGGCGACGCCCGCAGCCAGCGCATGCAGTCGATCATGAACCTCAAGATCAAGTTCCGCGAGTCGTTCCGCCCGTTCGCGCCGTCGGTGCTGCGCGAACGCGTGCACGACTACTTCGGCATGCGGCACGAAGAAGACAGCCCGTACATGCTGCTCGTCGCGCCGGTGACCGAGCCTCATCGCGTGGCCGGGGCCAGCGACGCACGCGTCAGCGGGCTCGAAAAGCTCAAGATCAAGCGTTCCGAACTGCCCGCCATCACCCACGTAGACTATTCCGCCCGCGTGCAGACCGTCGACGGCCAGCGGCACGGGCGCTATCACAAGCTGCTCAAGGCCTTCGAACGCCAGACCGGCTGCGGCGCGGTGATCAACACGAGCTTCAACGTGCGCGGCGAGCCGATCGTGTGTACGCCCGAGCACGCCTACCGCTGCTTCATGGGCACCAACATGGACGCCCTGGTGCTCGAACGTTTCGTGCTACTTAAGGAAGAGCAACCGAACGCCAAGCAGCATGAAGTGGACGAGTACCTGGCCCAGTTCCAGTTGGACTAGCAGGAAAGCGAGGCTCCGGAACGTGGCGATGATCCGCATCAACAAGAATCCGACGGTGACCGACCTGCGCGTCTTCGCGCTCGTGTGGCTCGCGTTTTTCACACTGCTGGGCGTGATGGCGTATGTTCGCACCGGTACGCACGGCACCGCCCTGCCGTTCTGGGCGATCGCGCCGGTGGCGCCGATCGTGGGCTGGACTTCCCGGCCGCTGCTGCGGCTGCTCTACGTGGGCATGTGCTACGCGGCGTTTCCGATCGGCTGGGTGGTCTCGATGGCCGCGCTAGCGCTGCTATACTTCGTGGTCATCACGCCGATCGGCCGCGTGATGCTGCTGTTTGGCCACGATCCGCTGGGCCGCAAGTTCCTGCCGCAGACGGATACGTACTGGATCAAACGCCCCCGCCAGCAACCGGTCGAACGCTACCTGCGGCAGTTCTAGCACCTGTGCCACTGCTCTTGAGCAGTGCCTGACGATGGACGAATGTAGCGGCCGACGGGACGTGGGTCGCTACATACAACGGTGGCCACGGGAGCGTTGGCCGCCACGGACATTCGGAGCATCGCATGAGTAACCAGCCGAACGCAACCGCCGACGCGAACTGCGAGCTAGCACGCAAGATCACTGCCGCCGAGCCGTCGCTGATCAGCGAGTTCGTCGCGTTCCTGGCCAACAACAAGAAATGGTGGCTGGCACCGATCATCGCCATCTTCCTGCTGGTCGGCCTGCTCGTCATCCTCGGTGGCACCGGCGCCGCCCCGTTCATCTACACGCTGTTCTAGTTCCGCGTGTAGCGTCAGGCCTCGGTACCTGACGTCAGATGTAGCGGCCGACGTCTCGTCGGCCGCCTTTCGATGTCGGGAACTGGCGTCGCGTACGAATAAGCACTGCTCAAGAGCAGTGGCACATTGGAAACGTCATGCACCGGCGCTGGAAAAAGCCTCTCTTCGCCACCATCCTCGCCGCCGGCGTGCTGCTTGTCAGCGAACTGACGCTGCAATTCGCCGCACTGTGCTCGCCACGCATCGACGTCCTGCTGGCCCCACCGTGGCGTGTCGCTCAGATAACCAATCAGCGTCTGGCGCCGACCGTGCCCGACGCGGTGCTTGGCCATCGCCCCAACCCCGCGTTAC
>JAFGRR010000617.1 GCA_016935035.1 Phycisphaerae bacterium
GCGCATCAACGTCGTGTGGACCTTGTCGCCACCACTGGTCGCACAACTCCAGCGCCCGGTCATACTCCGACGCCTCCACCAACACCGTCATCAGAAGTTGCCGCGTGCGCTCGCGTTCCGTCGCCGTTTCGCGCACGACCGGTTCGTCCAACAGACGCAGCAGCCGTGTCACGGCCTCTTCCGTGTTACCAGCGGCGGCATCACAACGAGCCTCCAGCATACGCAGCGCCAGCCCCACCTCGACCGTCTGCGGTTGAAACGCGTCGATCGCCTCCAGCGCGTCCGTAGGCCGGTCCTGTTCCAGCAATGCCTCAACCTGCAAATAAAGCCACCCTGGCATAGTCGGATCGGCTTCACGCCAATCACACATCAGCGTCTCGAGTGTCGCGTTGTCACGCGTCTCCTGTAGGGCGCCTGCGTAAAGCAGTCGACGATCCTCGTCTTCTGGTTCGGCATCCATCCACGCTCGCGCCGCCGCGACCGCTTGCTCGCCACGATCGGCCTCGATCAATATGGCGACGCGCTGCCGCATCGCTAGCGACACCATATCCTCATTGACGTTCCACTCATCCAGTAGTGCCAGCGCCGCGTCATACTCGCCAAAGATTAGGTACGAGTTCAGCAGGCGCGTGCGATAGCCCTGCTGGCGACCATCATCCGGTTCACCGCTGAGCAGGTCGCGCAGTACCGCGCGTTCCTTGTCCGTCTGAAAATCCCCGCTGTAAACCGCGGCCAACAGCGACTTGAGACGCTCTCGCCGCGGATAACGCCGCACGAGTCGTTCGACAATCGCGATGGCCGGCGCGTAGTCGAGCCGCGTCAGTTGCAACTGAGCCATTAGTAGCGCCGCGTCGTCATCATCGGGACGCTGGGCATGAGCCTGCGTGATGACGGAGTAAGCCTCGTCGTTCAGACCGCGCACGTACAACACCGTGGCGAGCCGCAGCCCGGTTGCAGTGTCATCCGGATACTGGTCATGTTGGCGACGCAGTTCGGCCATGTGCTCATCGCTGGCGGGCGACTCCGCAAAACGCAGCGTGGTCAGCGCACGTCGCAGTGAGTCACGCGGCACGCGTTCGCGCACCTGCTCCAACTGCGCCTCGGCCAACTCGCGCTTGCCCCCCGCCAAATACGCGTCAATCAATCCTTCCAGCGCCTCTCCGCTGCTCGGATCGGCGCTCAATGCCTGTTGATAGTAGCGCTGCGCGGCGGGCAAATCGCCCTGACTTCCATTGAACTCGGCCAACCGCAGTGCGTAAGCGCTGCTCTCAGGGCACAGCCGCAGCGCTGTCTTGAACGCCGACTCAGCCTCCGCCGTCGCGTCCAAACCCGCTGCTATCTCACCGGCGAGCGCATGAGCGGTCGCGCAGGCCATCGTATCATCGAACACCGGCGCCAATCGTATCCTAGCCGCGTCCCACTGGTAGCGCGCCACCAGCAGTTGCGGCCATGCCAGCCGCGCTAGCATGAATCCCGGCCGAGCGTCTGAACTGGCCTTGAGATGCTGCTCGGCCAACTCGTTAGCACCGGCCGCCGCCGCCGCCAAGCCAACGACGAAATCCGTCGCGAAATCGCGCTCCGGGTCGGCATCGAGTCGCCGGGCAAGCTCCGTGACGCGTTCGGCCGGCGCGCAGCCATCTGCCCATGCTTGTAGCGGCTCACGCGGCAGCTCCGTGAGCGTCGGGTTCTTCCGCACAAACTCCGCCAGCGCGCGCCAGGACCGCTCAAGTTCCCCGCGTGCACACCACGCACGCGCCAGCATCCAAACCGCTTCGCTGTCGGCGGGCTGCACAGCCAGCAACGCTTGCCACACTGGAACCGCCGCGCCGGCGTGACCGTCGCGGTGCAGTTCGCGCGCCAGCGCCAATGCCAATTCCGTCTCGCCTCCGCCGACCCGCCCAGCCTGCTGTGTCACCCATGTATCAAGCGTACCCGCCGCCATCGCGGCTTCGCACGCCAGTGGCAGGAAGTCTGGAATGTTCTCCGGCGATCGCAGAGAACGCTCGCAGACATCCCAGCAGGCTTGCGGCGCACCTGTTTCAAACAGCGCCCGCGCGTGCAGCCGGGCCACGCGCGCATCCTCCGGCGACCGCTTCGTCGCCGCTGTCGTGGCCGCCACTATGTCGCCCGCACGGCCGGCCTCACGCAGCAGTCGGACGCGCAATTCGAGCAGGCCATCGGGATGTTTCGCGATCAGCGGAGCAATCGTCGCCGCCCCCTGTTGCTCTGGATGCAGCTCCCCAACACACTCGTCGAACATGCCGTAGGCCTCGGCCGCCGCCTGTGGATGACCATCAGCCGCCAGGCACTCGCCGAGGTGATACCACGCGGCAGTGACGCGCGGGTTGTCCGGTTCGGAATCAGCGGCGAGCGTCGCCGTTCGAAACTCGGCAATCGCTTCCTCGAAGCGTTCCTGCCGCTGTTTGATTGCCCCCAGCACAAAGCGTGCGTCGGCGCGCGTGGGTTGCAGTTCCACCGCACTCCTGGCCGCCACCAGTGCCTGGCCCTCGTTGCCCAGTTGCCAATGCGCCAGTGCCAGCAGCGCGAGTGGCTCATAGCAGTCAACACCGCCGGCACGCAGTGCCTCATCCAGCGGCTCGATCGCCGCGGCTGGCCCACCGGCTGCCAGAAGCTCGCGCGCAGTTTCGCAGTATCTCGCGACTTCCGGCAGATCCTCGATGGACTTGGGCGACAGCGTCACTGTCTTGACGCCCTTGACCTCCGATAGCGGAATGTCATTCGAGCGCGCATAGACTTGTGCCGTGCACAAACCCGCGGCCAGCAGCGTCAGCCACAATCCCTTCCTCGCAAGGTCTCGCTGCGCCATTGCAACCTCCGCCGATGCTGTTGAAGCCCGCCTACGGCGCCGCGGCCGCGCACGGCGAGCGTTCGGGCTCGCATGTCGTGCACATTCTACGGGATTCATCGACGGCTGACAGGGTATGCGGTTCGCGGTAAGCAACGCCCGGCCATCAGAACCCGGGCGTCCAATCAATGAGACCTTAGCCCTTCTTGGTGCGTTTGGTCTTGCGAGCGGTAGCGCGCGGAGGCTTGGTCGAACGTTTGGTAGTCTTGGTGCGAGAACCGGCGGCCCGCGTCTTCGAAGTCGATGTTTTGCGGGCACTCTTGGCGGCGGGCTTGTCCGGGGGAGCGGCTGGCGCCGTCTTCTTCGCGTCGCGCTCCTGACGCACGGACCGGCGCCCCCGCTTCTTGGACGTTTCGGCCGTCTCCGCATCCGCACTCTCGTCCACTTCCACACTCGGCACGGGGGCCGGCGCTACATCCTGAAGCATGTGGCTGGTTGTACGGTCCGGCGGGATGCTCGTGATGCGCTCGCACTCCCCAGCCCGCACGGCGTCGCCCATCTCCGCCCAGGCCTCCTCGTGCAGCAGCGCGAAGAACTCGAGGGCCTCCTCCTCGGTAATCTGACGCTCAAGAAACGCCTGCGCATCGTCCAGCGAGCACTTGCTGTCCACGATCTTCTCGCGCCGCGCCAGGGCCCACATGGCCTCATCTAGCGGGACCGCGTGTTTGCCCAGACCCAGCAGGCGGATGCGCGCCCGTGTGTACCCTTCGAGCCCGTCAATCTCATTCAGGTATGCCGTCATGTCCTTCTTGGACATATCCAGCAAGGCATCGAGCGTGACGGCGTGCTCACGCGCGAACACCTTGTTGAGTGCCCGCACGATGTCCTCGCCCTTCATGCGCGCATCCGGATAGTCGCCGAGTATCTCGGCCAGCTCGATCGGCGGCGTGACGCGGAGTTCGTTGAAATCCACCACCGTGCCGCGGAGCTTGTCCAGCGCCTCACGCGCCTTCGATTCCGGCACGTCGCGTGAGAGAATCCCGAAGATCAACTGCGTCGGCGCGTCCGTGTTGGTCGGCTTGTTGACCTTGCCCAGCTTCGCGCGCAGCGCGCCAAAATACTTCTTCAAACGTCGTGCGCACTCTGTAGCGCCCCTCATGGGCTACCCGTCCTTCTTGCTTTGTGGCGCGCGGCCCGGCTGGACCTCACCGGACATATCGGGATGATCGGCGTCGCCGGCCGCATCCGAATCGGCCGATGCCTCGTCGGTATCCTCGGGAGTAAACGCCGGCACGTCGCCCTGCTCCCGCATCAACTGATCGAGCTGATTGACCGTCTCCATGCCGCGCTGGATCGACTCGTCCAGATAAAACTCGAGCATCGGAATCTGCCGCGTCGCCAGTCCGCTCCGAACCATGCGCCGCAGGCGCCCCGCCGCGCTGCGCAACGCGCTGAGCGTCAGCTCTTGCCGATTCGCCGGCGCCATCACGCTCACGTACACGCGCGCCACGGCGAAGTCGGGCGCGACGTCCACCGCCGTCACCGACGTCAACTGCTCGATCCGCGGGTCGCCCAGCCGCGACTGAATCGCCTCGGCGACAATCCCGCGAATCACATTCGCCACTCGTGCCATTCGGTGAGACACGGCTGTCCTGTTCGTCTGGCGGCGCCCCGCACGCGGCGCCGCTCACAACAGTTCGATTTCATAGTCCAGTAGTGACGCGTGCGGATACGCTCGAAACTCATCAACGATCTTACTCAGGGAACTCTCGACGAACCGGCTGTCATTCGCGACCAGCGCCAACCCGAAAGTCGCGGCTTGCCGGTGATCGAGATCATCCACCTCCGCGATCGACACATTATGCCGTGCCGACAGGCGGTCTTTCAGGCTCTTGGTGACCCGGCGCTTGTCCTTCAGGGACAGCGCCTCGAAGATGCCAATGCGGACGCGCAGCACACCTACGACCATGCTCATCC
>JAFGRR010000618.1 GCA_016935035.1 Phycisphaerae bacterium
CGACACCGTGCTCGCCATCGCCGACGAAGTCGAGCCGCTCAAGCTCCACGTGCTGGCCATGCGTGCCTACGCGCGTCTGCTGGCGATTGACGCGTCTGTTTCAGTGTCCGAGCGCATCGCCGGCTTCGACCGTGCCATGCAGGTAGCCCGGCGCGTTGATGAAAAGAAGCTGCTGCTGGCAAAGCTGGCCGAACTCAAGAACGTCGAGACACTTCCGGCATTCGAACGCTACCTGGACGATGCCGAACTGGCCCCCGACGCTGCCTCGGCGATGCTGACGGTTGCCGAGGCGATCGTGGAACGTGACTGGCTGACCTCGCGTGGCGTGATCGACAAGGTGCGGGCGACTGTTGAGTTGGACGCGATTCACGAGCGTGCCGACCGCCTTGCGGAACAGGTTTCCGAGCGCGAGGACTTCATCACCACCTGGCTCGTCGCCGGCCCGTACGAGTTGCCCGACAAGAATGGCTTCGAGCTGCACGACGTCGCCTTTCCGCCAGAAGACGCGAGCGCGACCGACGTTGAGTGGATGCCACAGCCTGTAATCGACGACGTTGACCGCTATTGGTTCGTTGACCTGAACACGCCGCGGCCCGCGAGCAATTGCTGCAAGTACCTCTTCACGCGCGTCTACTCGCCGGCCGAACAGCCGGCCACGCTCGAACTGGGTAGCGACGACGGCATCAAGGTCTGGCTCAACGGCGAAGTCGTGCACAGCAACAACGTGCCGCGCGGCTGTGCCGCCGGCCAGGACGTCGTCAAGGCCACGCTGCGCGAAGGCTGGAACGACCTGCTCCTGAAGATAACCAACGGTGGTGGCGGCTTCGGTGCCAGCGCCCGCATCCGCACCACCGACGGCCACCATGTGGACGGCATCAAGTTCTCAACCGAGCGCTGAGCCCGACGTAGCGGCCGCCCCTCGTGGCGGCCGTTGAATCACACCGGCTTTGCTGTCGCCTACGGCCGCTACGAGGTATCGCGAGCGCCAGACGCTCCATCTCATAACGGGAGACAACACATGTTCCGCTCAATTGCCGCAACACTGAGCATTCTCGCACTGATTGCTGCTCCGGCCATATGCGCCGACGACGAGGCCGCCCTGATCAAACAAGCCGCCCCCAACAAACCCATCGTCAAGCCCGAAAAACCGCGCAAGCTGCTCGTATTCACCCTCACGCGCGGCTTCTATCACGACGTCATCCCGACCGCCACGCTCGCCCTGCAAATCATGGGCGAAAAGACCGGCGCGTTCGAAGTCACGCAAACCGACGACATCTCCTTCTTCGAGCCCGACAAGCTCAAGCAGTTCGACGCCGTCTGCTTCCAGAACACCACCGGCGAGGTCTTCACCCCCGCCGACTTCGACAAGCTCTCACCCGACGACCAGGCCAAGGCCGTCGAGCGCCGCCACCGCCTGCGCCAGAGCCTGTTCGACTTCGTCACCAGCGGCAAGGGCCTTGTCGGCGTCCACGCCGCCACCGACACGCTTTACACCTGGCCCGTATACGGCTCAATGATGGGCGGCTACTTCAACGGCCACCCCTGGAACGAGGACGTCGTCATCAAGCTCGACGAGCCCGACCATCCGCTCAACGCCGCCTTCAAGGGTCAGCCGCTGCGCGTCGCCGACGAAATCTACCAGTTCCGCGCCCCGTATTCGCGTAAGCATCAGCGCGTGCTGCTGAGCCTCGATACGTCGCAGACCGACATGAAGAAGCAGGGCATCAATCGCGACGACGATGATTTCGCGGTGAGCTGGATTCAGCAGGTCGGCGCCGGCCGCATCTTCTACTGCTCCCTCGGCCACCGCCACGACATCTTCTGGAATCCGCAGATCCTCGCGCACTATCTCGCCGGCATCCAGTACGCCTGTGGCGATCTCAAAGTCCCGGGGACCACGCCCGAAAAACAACCCGACGCCGGCTGGTTGCCGCTCTTCGACGGCCAGAACCTGAATGGCTGGATCTGCAGCGAAGGCAGCTGGGCCGTCGAGGATGGCGTCATGACACGCAAGGGCGGCGGCGACATCTGGACCGAGCTCCAGTTTGCCGACTTCACGCTCGAACTAGACTTCAAAGTGTCCGCCGAAGCCAACAGCGGCGTATTCTTCCGCACCGGCGACCTTAACGATTGCGTCCAGACCGGCATCGAGATGCAGGTCTATGACTCCTTCGGCAAGGAGACCCCCACCCGCGAAGACTGCGGCGCCATCTTCGACTGCCTCGCACCGTCGAAGAACGCCGTCAAGCAGGCCGGCGAGTGGAATCACACCGCCCTGACCTGCCGCGGCAGCAAGATCAATATAGTGCTCAACGGCGAGCCCATCATCGACATGAACCTCGACGACTGGACCACCGCCCACAAGAACCCCGACGGCACCGACAACAAGTTCAACACCGCCTACAAGGACATGCCCCGCAAGGGCTACATCGGCTTCCAGGACCACGGCCACGACGTCTGGTACCGCAACGTCCGTATCAAACCTCTGGCCGACTAACAAATGTAGCGGCCGACGTCTCGTCGGCCGTCCTCGTCGTCACGCAACAACGCCAACAGAGCCCGAGCGGAAGCGAGCGGGCACATTCGATCCCCCCAGCAAGGCACCCTGGCCACTACGGCTTGGCTTCCTGTGTTGCCTTGTGTGTCACGGGCGCCCGCCTCGCCACAATGAACTCATGCAGCCTCTCATACAACGGCGCAAGCTGCTCACTCGTCGCCATATCATGAAACGTCCGCAACCCCTGGTAATACCCCGCCGGCATCTCATTCCAGCGCGGGTGCTCCGACGCCGTCACCTCCAGGTAGTCGATGAACCGCTGCCTGGCCTCGGCGTCACGTGCCAACAGCCCGTCACACTCGATCTCGACGCCCGCCGGTATTTTCGCCACGTTGCGCACCAACTCGACCAGGTCGCTCTTTTGCTTCTTCCAACGCGGGAAGAAGTAGTTCGGCTGCACCATCAGGTAATCGACGCGTTCCGCCGGCTCGCCGCCGAGCAATTCCGCCACCACCGCTCGCCGCTCGCCGCCATACGGGCTGTACGGAATCCACGACAGCGTCAGCGCCCGCCCATCGAGCTTCACCCCATGCAGATATCGCGCCGTCGCCCGAATCAGCGGCACGTCATTGCGCAACGCCTCATCGCTCACATCCTCGGCCTTGCGCAGATTGATGTGCCCCTCGTTAAACCAATAGAAGCCCAACAACTCCAGGTGCTCGAAGCCCGCCGCCCGCCATTTCTCCAGCGCCGCCTGCACATACCATTGCAGCGCCGCCATCCGATCTTCATTATCCGTGCGAAAATCCCACGCCGGCCCCTCGCTCGACTCACGCCAGTTCTCGATCCGCACATCCGGATACGGCAGCGTCAGCACCACCCACACCCGCACCGGCCGCCCCAGCCCGCGTTCGACCTCGGCGGCGGCTTGCTCGAGCGCGTTCAGTTGCATATCCGGCACAAACAACCGCTCCAGGCATTCCTGCCAATCGAGCTGCCTGGTCGGCGTTGCACTCGCACTCGTCTCGAACAGATTGCCACGCGAGCTCTTGCGATACATCCACAGGACGGTGTCGAACATCGTATCGGTCGGCCGCTCGGCGTCTGTGCCGCGTTGCTCGTGATATCCGACATAGTGTCTAAGCTGCTCCGCCGACCAATCACGCGGCCCGCGCGAGTCGAAGCCGTAATATAGTAGAACCATGTTCGGCGCCAGCGGCGGCAGCGGAGCCGCGTCAGCGGTCTTCGCCGCGGTTACCGGTGTATCGTCGGCCACGGTCGAAAACATGCACACTGTGGCGAGCCACGTTGCTACGAGGATTCCCGTTCGACACTTCGCTAAACTCATGCTCACTCCTTGGGTAGCACGTGTTTGGCCATGCCCGGGCCTCGGTGAGCCACGCTGACGCCGATCAGGCCGCGCATGTCCGGTAATGCCAGCATGCCGTCCCGGCGAGTATAACGCGGCACACCCGCGGATCGCACACCCGCGCGGGCTGCTTCGCATGGCACTGGTCGGCATTTCGGTAGGTTGACGCCAACGGACTTATCGAAGGTCCGCTTCGTGAAAGGCTGAGCAAGGGCCCACCGGTGCGCGATGTTTTACGCCGCACTGGCATCGTCGATATGCAGAGTATTGCCACACGTTTGGCCAGCTGATTAGCGGTCCACCGTGCAATCACCACACCGCTTCTGCTAATCCGGACACTGAAACTCTGAATAGTGTTTGCATTGGTTGCGTAATCATTGAAACCTTAACCATTAACGACTGTGTATGATCCTA
>JAFGRR010000619.1 GCA_016935035.1 Phycisphaerae bacterium
ACACCCATCACCACGCCCCCTACCCGAATGCAATTATTCGCCGAGCCGCTCAAAAGGCAACCGCGAATTCGCCGCCGCCCGTGCGGCAAATATCGGGCCAGCGTCAGTTGGCGCCCGAGAGAACCGGCAGCCGCCAGGACGCGCGTCGCAGGAACCGGGAGTTCCGGCGCGGCCCCAGTGAGGTCAGTTGGCGAAACTCGTTCGCTATCGACAGGTACGCGGTCACAACCTGCGGATCGAATTGTCGGCCGCTGTGATCGACGATCAAGGCGTGAACACGCTCGTGCGACTGGGCCGATTTGTAGACGCGCGTCGAACTGGCGGCGTCGTAAACATCGGCCACGGCGACGATTCTCGCCGCCAACGGAATCTCAGCGCCGCGCAGCCCCTTCGGATAGCCTGACCCGTCCCACCATTCGTGGTGGCACAGCGCAATGTCGCGTGCCATCGCGAGGAAATCGTTCGCGCCCAGGCGTTCGCCGATCGCAGCCAGGCACTCCGCCCCGATCTGCGAGTGGTCCTGCATGACACGCCGCTCGTCGGCGGTCAGCGGCCCGGGCTTGAGCAGGACGGCGTCGGGGATGCCGACCTTGCCGATGTCGTGCAGGGCCGACGCGAAGCGCAACCGCTCGATCCAGGACTCGTCGATTTCGGGATGCGTCTTGCTCAACTCGCGGGCCAGCGCTGTGCTAAGCCCCTGAAGCCGGGAAATATGCTCGCCCGTCTCGCGATCGCGCGACTCGGCCAACCGAGCCAGACCGAACACGACGGCGTCACGCGTCTGCACCAGCGCCGATGTACGCTTAAAGACCTTCTGCTCCAGTTCGCGGTTCATGACCGATAGCTTGCTCTCATACCGCCGCACAATGCGACCTGTGACCAACCCGCTCAGCAAAACCAGTACGACCGCAATGGCCAGTCCGGTCCGACGCAAGGGGGCGATCAGCGCGACAACCTGCGGGTCTCCGGGCTCCGGATCACCCTGAACGACAACCGTGTAGGGTGTGCGGTCCACGCGCTTGGCGGCGATCAATTGTGTGCCGTCGCCGGATGCGATCTGCCCGGAAACCGCATCTGTCGAAGCGGCGGCCGCGAACCGGACCAGCGGACCGGTCTGCCCGTTCCATGAGACCAGCCAGTGCCCGGCACGGACCCTGGTCGATGGCTCCGTATCTGTCAGGCGTTGGTCGGCGATGAGCTTGCCTTCAAGGTCGATAACACTGACGCGCCAGTCGTCCGACATCGGCGCCATCGCGATGAGCTGCCGCAGGCGTAGCGCCTGAGTCGATGCCGTCTCCGGGGCTGTCGGGCCCAGGCGTGTTGCGAACTGGTTGGCCACGTACTCGGCGATCGCACGATTACGCGCGGCGCGATGGTCATTGACCAGCGTGCCCCAGGCAGCGTCCTGCCAGCCGGCGTACCAGAGCAGGCACGCGACTATGCATACGAACTGGGCCGCAAGGATGCTCGCGATAAGTATCCACGATCGTCGTATCAAGCTCGCACCCGCGTTACGCCTCAACCTATGACCGCGGAACGCCGGTGCCGCGGCTCATGCGTTTATGCACTGTATCTTCGGGCGATGGCAGGGGATGCATGCGAGGCACACGCGTTGCCTTGGCTCTGTGCGAATGCCGCGGGCTTTATGGGGCAACCGCTATGCAGCGGGTCCGAATCGCGCGTTGTCACTCCGACGCGATGACGCGATGGTCCGCTTCCATCATGTGTCGGCGTCCGTTCGCGCGACGCCGGTCAGACCGCTTCGCGCTCCTGGGGGTCGGTGTCACGCCGACCCCGATAACGCGTTACACGCCGGACGTAGCGTTTCCCTTCTGACTTGACATGGCTGCGCGCGACGAAGGGCACATCGTTGGGCAGCTTGGGTATCTGCAAGCGTGCGGCCATCCGCTCGAACTGTGCGGCGACTTCTTCAACCGAGTATTCGTGACCAGCGCGCGCGCTCAGCGACGCGGTGACTACACGCAGCGCCACCTCGTTCGGCAGCAGGTTCGCGAGAGTGACCTTCGTCTCGCGGTATAGCTGGGCAAGCATGTCGATGTGCAACGCCGGCCAACCATCAGACTCGCCGGCCTTATCCGCCAGTTCGACCTGCTCCAGACGTTTACGGGTATGGGTGGCGTACTCGTCCGACAGGTCGATTCCGATATAACGCCGACCCGCCCGCTTGGCCGCGACGGCCGTCGTGCCACTGCCGATAAACGGATCAAGGACGATCTCGCCCGGGTCGCTGCTGGCCATCACAATGCGCATGAGCAAGGCCTCGGGCATTTGGCAGCCGTGAAATCCCGTCCGCTCCTTGAAGGTGCCGCACACGCGCGGAAACTCGTCCCACACGTCGTCCGGTAAACGCCCCTGCGGATTGGCGCGCAGGTCCTGGTATTCGGTGTGCCGCGCACTTGGAAACCGCAGGAGATGATCGTTGAACGTGAACTCCTTCGCGTGCATCGAGAAGTAGAAGATGTGCGTATGCGAGCGGCAGAACTTCACGCGCATGTTCTGGCCGAACGTGTAGCGCCAGATGATCCAGTTGCGCAGATGCATGCCCAACTCGCGCCCAATGATGCGAATGTCGGCGGCGAACTCGTCGCCAATCGCAATGTAGAACGACCCGGTCGGCTTGAGCACGCGCTGGCACGCCGACATCCAGTCGCGTGTCCATTCAACGTATTCCGCGTCGGGCAGGTCATCCTTGTAGCGGTCGTAGACATACCCGATGTTGAACGGCGGGTCGGCGAAGACGAGGTCAACGCACCCCGACTCCCATTCTCCGAGCAGTCTGATAGAATCGCCACAATATATGGTGTCTGGGGTCACGTTTCGATACCTCATATTGTGGGTGTATTGTAGCGCCAAGATTGACGCGGTCCAAGTCCTTTACTGATAATCCGCCGGGCGCGACACACTGTCAGCGCGTCTGGCCGCCGAGGCGCGCCCGGACCGCGTGGATGCGGCGCCAATGCGTCCCCTCCCAGAACACGTGACCGCACGCACCGCAGCGATAATACTCATCGATCCAGGCCAGTGTGCGGGCCGGCACAACATCGGCAACCTCCGAGCGGCCCACGGACTCCAGCCGGCCATTGCACCGTGTACAGCGTGGAAACGCCGGCGTCACCGCGAGCACCGGCACCACCCGGTCAAGCTGAGCGGCGATGTCCAGGCCAACGGGCAGCAGAATCCCGCGCAGCTTACCTGTCGTGAACAGCCGCCGCTCGAACAGCCGGCTGTCACAGGAAACGACCACGCGCCGCTCGTCCAGTGCCTGACGAACGAGCACGCCGTCGTCGATGCCGGCTTCGTATGTCGTATCTATCCCGAGCAGCCGCAGCCAGCGTGCCAGCCCCCCACAACACGCGTCACAAGTGACACGGACAGGCGTGTCATTCAAAGCGGCGGCCATACTCGGATTGTAATGTTTCTTGATGAGCTGCTGAACTAAGCGCGGTGCCGCGGGGTGACTATTGGTCGGGCAACGGCCCGGCCGCGACGACTCGCCGAACCAGATCGGCCACGTTTTCCGCCCCCATCTTGATCATGACGCTGGCACGATATGACTCGACCGTCTTGGGCGAAAGCTCCAACTCGGCCGCAATACCCTTAGTGTGCTTGCCCGCGACGATCAGGTCCATGACCTCGCGTTCGCGCGGCGTCAGGCGCGCCACGCGTTCGAGAATCTCCGCGCGTTCCAGCTTGTACTGCCGGCCTTTCTCGTCACGCTTGAACGCCTCGCGCACTCTCTCGAGCAACACGTGCCGGCTGAACGGCTTGCCGATAACGTCAACTGCCCCAGTGCGCATCGCCTGAACCGCCATTGGCACATCGGCCTGGCCGGTGACCATGATGATCGGCAGGCTGACCGGCATGGCCGCCAGTTGCTCCTGAAGATCCAGCCCGCTCATGCCGGGCATGCAGATATCCAGGATCAGGCAGCCGCGCCAGTCCTGTTGATAGGCGCTAAGAAACTCCTCGGCGGAGGCGTAGGTCGCGGCGCGCAGCCCGGCGCTTTCCAGCAACATCTCGATCGTGCGCCGGACAGCGGGATCGTCGTCAACGACATAAACTGTTGATTCTTGGCCCATAGTGCTTCGTGCTAGTCTCGACAGCCCTTCCGTGGCTCATCTGATATCATCGCAGCGATGCGACGTCAAGTCACCCACGCCGGGTTTGCCCTCGCTGAGCATAACCTTCAGCCGGCCTGAATCACCTTAAAGTGACATCAAAATGCGACTGCGGTTCGAACAGGCGCAGTCGCTGCGCCAGCCCGCCGCCGTACAACTCGATCATGAACCCGAGTTGCTCGAAGCGCACCAGGTCGAGCCCGGCGTCGCGCGTGCGCGGAATCGCTATCTCAACCTGGAATTCGTCTTCCCGCACCGACCAGCGCGCCAACACGTCAACCGGGCTCGGCAGGATGTTGTCCGTCCAGGTCGGTTGCAGTCGAATCGCCGTGTCATTGAACCGCGTATGTACGCGCACTCGTCCGTCCGGCTGCGGCTCGAAGTTCATTTCCTGGTTATCGGCGCCGACGGTCATACCATCGTTGTTGAAGTCGAATTCGACGTAGAAGTTGATGGGCCGCGGCTGCTCGGCGACGATCTTCTGGGTCATACCGAGGTACAAGTAGTGCTCATCCCAGGCCATGCGGAAGTCGCCGGTGATGTCCTTGTCCTGCATGAGTCGCCGGAAGCTCTCCGACGGCCACTCGTCCGGCGCCATGTTGCCATCCACCGTCACCCGTGCCTGGCGCACAACCGGAGTCCACGGATACAGAGGATATCTGTCATCGCCGTCCCGCAAGCCGTCGCCGTCAGTATCGATGTTAGTCGGATCGGGCTCGAAGACGGGGGCAACCTGTCGCATGCCGAAGGCGCCGGCGTAGCTCGCCAGCCCTTGCGTCGCCATCAGTTCCTCGAGGTCCGCCAGCCCGTCCTCGTCAGAGTCCGCTTTGGCGGCGTCGCTGCCGAAGCGGGCTTCGTCCACTGGCACGCGATGATCGTCGTCGGGCAGGCCGTCGGCGTCGGCGTCATCCACGACCACCAGCCGGCCGTACTTGTTCGCCCAAAAGCACACGTCGTCGAACTGCCGCGTGATCGCCGCGCTGCCATCGTAGTGAGCGCCGTAATCGGTCGGCAGGAAGTTCCAGTGGAAGTGATTGAAGTGATAAATCTGGCCGCTGTACTCGTAGTTGATGCCCATCGAGTGGCCATACTCGTGCGTGAACAGCCACGCCGTATCACCACCGGCGTTGATAGTGTTGATTCCGCTGCCGTCGTGGCACGATCCCCAGGTATTGCCGCCGCTGCCGGATAGCACCCACTTGTCTTTCTGAGTGTCCCAGTGGCGGTAGCCGTAGATGACACACAGGCCGGCGATATCGGCGTGGTTGACTCCATGCTTGGCCAGAATCTCATCGATCTGGCGATGATCCTCGTGCGGCCAGTAGCCCCAACTCGGCACCGGCCCGGGATCGTAGCGCTGCGGCTCTATCACGTACGTAAACCGCAGGTTGAAATCGCAGCGCGAGTTGATCCAGTAGAAGCGGCGGCTCATCTCCAGGCGCTGCTTGACGGCCTCGATCTGTTCGGGCGTCATCGGGCCGGGATCGGCGGGCTCGGGTTTGACATTCGGATCGTCCGGCATCGTAACCAGGTCGGTGAAGAGCAGAATGACGACCTCGGCGTCGAGGTACTGCGCCTTGCTGGCTGGCGGCTGGGTCGTGACTATCTGCGTCTCCGACCACAGCGGCCCGGGATAGGCCCGATCGGTCACGAGGAACTGCCAGGCGTAGCGTGTGCCGGGCGTGAGGCCCTTGAATTCGACGCGATGCCGCGTGCCGGACTGTCCATCACTCAACGGCTCCCAGCGATCGTTGAGCGCAGGCGCCTCGACGGCCTGGCGTCCATCCTCCGGCGGTGGTTGCGGATAGTCGTACCACTCGCCGAGCGGCGCGAAGCGCGCACGCGTCAATGTCGGATCCAGCGTCGTGTATTCGATCGCGACGCGGTCTCTCGCGGAGACAGGAATCCGAATCGCCTTGGGCCATTCGAGCGGACTCCAATGGTCCTTTGGCGTGTCAAACAGACGCGCCGGCCACGCCACGACGACGCCCTTGTCGGCGTCCGCCACTACCACATCGCCGTTGGCCGTCAGCGCGACGCCGCGCGGATGGGTGAGGCAGCAGTATGGAATGCCCTTGAGGCCGAAGGTCGGCGCCTCGTCGACGTTGTTGGCGACGCGCACGAAGTCGTGGTCAGTCAGCGGAAAATCGCTTTCCAGGTAGTAGATGCGCCCCGTCTTCTGATCGACGCAGACATCGCCGGCGCGGGAGTCGGCGAACGGGCTATCCGGCTGGGCGAACTTCTCGAACGTCGCGGTTCGCGCCGCGACATCCACGTGCCAAACGCTGAACATGCCACCGCGGCGATCCAGTTCCGGGTCGATGGTCGGTCCATCGTAGTCGGCGATTATGAGTCGTCCGTCGGGAAGAAAGTCGCCCCGAACAGGCCGGTGTAGTCGGTCCTCGACCTCCTGCTGGATGTGCCGCTTTTCCTTGGTGCTGTAATAGCGCCGGGTCCAGGTGTACTGCCCGAATTCGAGGATGAACTGCCCCTGTCGATCGAAGACCTGCACGCGGCTGTTGAACGTGTCAAATACGAAGATGGTGTTGTTGGGACCGAAGCTGACGCCGCAGGGACGATCGAACTGCCCGGGCCCGTCGCCGGCCTGACCAAAACGCACCGGCTGGCCGCGGTCCGGCGGCACAACGATCACACTCGGGGTCGTATCCGAGCCCGAGTGGGAGCGAGCGGGCGTATTCTCTCCGCCTTGATCCGCCTCATCTGATCCAGAGCGAGTGGGCATATTCCCATCGTCTTGCGACGCGCCATCCGGCACGCCGGAGCCCGGCAGGACTCCCGCCGTCACAACCACGAGCGTTCCATCGGCCGCGACATCCAGGCCGGCGACGCCCGGCGCTTCGAGCGTGTATCCGGTTGGCTTGAAGTCCGGCGCGAGTTCGACGACAAGCCCGTCGGCCGTCTTGGCGACGTAGATCTTGCCGTCTACCGGCGAGACGGCGACGTCCAGCGGGCTAGAGTCGGCGTACGGCTCATGCCCCCAGCGGTCGGTGGCCATCGGATCGGCCAGGGTCAGCGCCAACAGGACTGCGGTCATGCAAGAAATCATCGCGTCGCTCCCGCTCGTGGTATCACCGCCGGCGGCGCAACCGGCCGCGCCGCCGACAGAAGCGTTTATAGCAGCGTGCCGGCTCCTGGCAATCGGCTTCGCACGGATTCCAAGTTATGCCCGGTCCGCCTGTTGCGATCAGCCGCCCGCCATCGCGCAGCCCCGGCGGCTACATATCCCCCTGCTGAGCCCACCCAGCCGCAACGCCCCGAGCGCTGGTAGTGGCGCCGATCCGAGCCCGCCCAGTAATGGGCGGGTCCATTGATGGGCCGGCCCATCAGAGCCCGAGCGGCAGCGAGCGGGCATATTCAACTCCTGCCGCACGTCCGGCATGGCCCCCCCATACGCGCTTGCTCTGGCGGCCGGCTTCTCATGTCACCGACCGCCTGCTATGATGAGGGGCAGAACCATCGGGGCGTAGCTCAGCCTGGCTAGAGCGCTGGCTTTGGGTGCCAGAGGTCGCAAGTTCAAATCTTGTCGCCCCGACTCTTTTCAAGAAAAGGCCCTTCGGCGAGCACGTCGAAGGGCTTTCTCTTTGTCGTTACGAGACTTGTGGCGCTCAGACACCGTTTCAATAACGCCCGGCCGAGGATCGCCCGCCGGGCGTCTTTCCCAGAAACGGTCCATTCACGGGCCGCGTCCTGGGCGAAATCAAAGAGCGCCAGCACGTGCTCGCCCACCTCCGCCCCCGGCGTCTTGGCGTCGGCCAGCCGCGCCTGGAGCTGGTCGGCCTCGACCTTCAGCTCGGCCGTCTTCGCGGTGAACGCGTTCTTCTCGATCGCGCCGGCCAGGTAGCCGTCGAGCAAGCGCTGCTGCATCTGCTCCAACTCGCCGAGCCGCTTGCGGGCCACGCGGTTCTGCTCTTCGCGGACGCGCGTCTGGTCGTCGCACGCGACGGCCAGGTGCCGCCGGAACCAGTCGCGGCGTTCGTCGTTCGGGATGCGGAGGGTTGCGAGGTCGTCCCGGACGGCTTGTTCGAGTTGATCTTCCCGCCAGCGGACGACCGGATGGTCGGCGCCGGGTTCGAGGTTGCCACAGCGGTAGTAGACGTACTCGTGGACGCGGCCGCTCTTCATCCGGCGTACGATTCGTTCGCCGGTGATCCCGAAGCCGCAGTGGGTGCAGACGAACAGGCCGCCGGCGAGGTAGTGATTGGCCTTGCGGGCCCGGCGGTTCTTTCCGCTCAGCAGGTCCTGGCAGCGTTCGAACATCTCCATGTCGATGAGCGGCTGGTGCCGGCCGGGATAGGTCTGGCCACGGAAGGTGACCATGCCGACATAAAAGCGGTTGTTGAGGATGTACGAGAGCGCCGTGCGGTGAAAGCGTGGGCTTGAGCGCTGGTACGTGTAGCCCTCGCGTTCGAGTGTGGCGGCGATGTCCTTGAACGTGTACAGGCCGGTCGCGTACAGCTCGAAGATGCGCTGAACGGCCAGCGCGTTGACCGGATGATGCTGGATCGGCTCATCGCGATTGCCGCGCACATTCTGGTAGCCGTACGGCGCCAGCCCGGGGGCCCAACCCTGGCGGACCTTCTCCTCGATGCCCTTGAGCACCTCGTTTCGCAGGTTGTCGGAGTAGTACTGCGCGACGGCCGCCATCACGTTAAAGGACAGCGCCCCGGCGGCGCCCGGGCCGAACTGGTTGTCGACGAAGGCCAGCTTCACGCCGCAGCTGTCTTCCAATTCCTGCATGCGAACCGCGTCGCGCATGTTGCGGCACACGCGGTCCAGCTTGT
Organism: Phycisphaerae bacterium; assembly: GCA_016935035.1. Classification (GTDB taxonomy): domain Bacteria; phylum Planctomycetota; class Phycisphaerae; order UBA1845; family Fen-1342; genus JAFGRR01. Next base: position 8,942 of record JAFGRR010000619.1, read on the forward strand.
GCGCCAGGATGAAACCGATCTTCAGCTTGCGGGCGTTGGTGCGGACCCACTGGAACATCTCGTTGAAGGCGACCCGTTCCGCACCGCGTTTGGCGGACTCCGCCACCACGAACTCGCGGATGACGGTCCAGTCTTCCTTCTCCGCCTTGTCGCGAGTGATGCGCAGCTGGGCGTCGATGGAGTAGCCCTCGCGCTGCTCGCGCGACGAGACGCGCGCCCAGATCACGACCTTTTGCATCAGCGCTTCCTCTTGGCCTGGACCAGCAACTCGGCCAACTGCCGCACGTTCGTCAGAATCTCGATCGCCTCGGCATCCGTGAGCTCGTGCCCGTAGTACGGCGACCATACCCGCCGCGTGTCGGCGATCGCCTCGTCCGTGATCCAGGCCGCTCCTGGCGGGCGACGTGGCACCCCGGCGGGTCGTTCACACCCTTGCTCGGGGGGCGCCCCCGATCCAGTCATGTTCTTCGGTTTTTCGAGCACTGTTTCGCCTCCGATCACGCCTGCCCATCGTTGGGGTCAACCCAGGCCCGCAGCCCAGCAGCGATGAATGTCTGGCGGATGCGCGCGATGGCGCGGCCAATCGTGTCGCGACCGCAGTGCAGCCGCTTGGCGATCGGAAGCACAGCCCAACCCTCGCTCAGCAGTCGGCAGATCTCGCGATCGCGCTGGGACAGCCGCGCCATCGCGGCCTCCAGGTCCAGTCGCAGGTCAACGGGCTCGGGCGGCGCGGCCTCGTGGCATCCCATGATGCGCGTGGCGTAGCGGCCGGGCTCGGCGCTCAGAAGCTGGATGCGCCGGCGATAGCGGCGCCTTGTGCGGAGGTAGGTCTTCACCTGCCGGTCGATCACGCTGGTCAGCGCCGTCGTGGGCGACGCGCCGTTGGAGCGCTGCGCATCGAACTGAAACCTGACGACTTTGGGGACAATCTGCTGCTGCAGGTCGTCGATCTCATCGCCGCTCAGATGCAGCCGACGGGCGCGGCTGACAATGAGACGCGTGACGTTCGATTCGA
>JAFGRR010000620.1 GCA_016935035.1 Phycisphaerae bacterium
ACGCCGTCTGCCGTCGCCGATCTGACGGCGGCGTATCCGCGCGCGACAAAGGTCGTGAGAGAGATTTCGATGCCAGGCCGGCGCGAAGTATTGGTCCAGGACGAGATTGAGGCCAAATCGCCCACCGAGGTCTGGTGGTTTCTTCACACGCCGGCCTCTGTGGAAACCGACGGTGCAACGGCCACGCTGTCACTGAATGGTAAGCAACTGATCGCGCGTATTCTGTCTCCGAAGGATGCGACGTTTGTGGTCATGGAAGCGAGCCCGCTGCCGACCTCGCCCGTATCTGAGGAGCAAAAGAAGAATCCTGATGTACGCAAATTGGCGATCCATCTTGAAGGCGTCGAGAAGCAAAAGATCACCGTGCTGCTCGCCCCCGGCAGCAACGGCGGTACCACCGCCAGTGCCAAGCCCGACAACCACGTGGATCTCGCTCCGGCTGAGCCACAAACTGCCACGTTTGAAGAGTGGGTCAGCGAGAAATCACCGCAGCAGCAGGCATGGGAACAGGTGCTTGTCGAGAATCTCGGCTCGTACTACCTGCCGATCTATCAGCAGCAGAAACTTGAGGGCAAGATAACCGCCTGGGATTATGTCGAGGATGACCCGAAATTGCCGCGAGTTTTGCTGATCGGCGATTCGATCTCGCGCGGCTACACCCTTCCCGTGCGTGAGCAACTGGCGGGCAAGGTCAATCTCCATCGCGCCCCGGCGAACTGTGGCGACACCAAGTACGGCCTGCAGAAGCTCGATATCTGGCTCGGTGACGGCAAGTGGGATCTGATCCATTTCAATTTCGGCATCCATGATATCAGTCACAACATGACGCCGGAGCAGTACGCCGAGAATCTCGAAAAGATTCTCGAGCGGCTGCAGAAGACCGGCGCCAAGCTGATCTGGGCGAGTTCGACCCCGCTGAACGCCAACGGCAAACATCGTCAGGGCATTATCCAGTTCAATGCCATCGCGGCGAAGATCATGAAGGCCCATGACATCCCTATCGACGATCTGTACAAGGTTGCCCTGGCGCACGTCGATGAGTGCCAGACCCCGGACCGCATACACTACAACTGGAGAGGCTATCAGTATCTCAGCAAGGTCGTGACGGAAGAAATTCTCGCGTCACTGGATTTGCTGGATCCCGCCGCGCGGGAACAGAGGGAACGAGCGGCTGCGTTTGAGAAGTGGGTCGGTGAGAAATCACCGGAGCAGCAGGCATGGGAACAGACGCTTGTTGAGAACCTCGGCTCGTACTACCTGCCGTTCTATCAGCAGGACAAACTCGACGGCAAGGAACGCGCCTGGGATTACGTCGAGGACGACCCGAAACTGCCGCGCGTGCTGCTGATCGGCGATTCGATTTCGCGAGGGTATACCCTTCCCGTGCGCAAGGAACTGGCGGGCAAGGTCAATCTCCACCGCGCCCCGGCGAATTGTGGCGACACCAAGTACGGCCTACAGAAGCTGGACGTCTGGCTGGGCGATGGCAAGTGGGATCTGATCCACTTCAACTTCGGCATCCACGACGTTAGTCACAAGATGACGCCGGAGCAGTACGGCGCGAATCTCGAAAAGCTGGTCGAGCGGCTGCAGAAGACCGGCGCCAAGCTGGTCTGGGCCAGTTCGACCCCGCTGAACGTCGACGAAAAGAAACGTCAGGCTATCATCGAGTTCAACGCCATCGCGGCGAAGGTCATGAAGGCCCGCGACATCCCCATCGACGATCTGTACACGGCCATTCTGCCGCATGTCGAGGAGTACCAGACCGCGGATCGCACGCACTTCGACTGGAAAGGCTATGAGTATCTCAGCAAGGTCATCTCGGAGCAGATTCGCAATTCGCTGGACTTACAGAATTGAACGTTTCGAGGTGGTCCGACACATCGGACGCTTTTTAATCTTAATCTTAAACTGTAGGAGGTATAGATTATGACCAATTGCACGAAACGACTGACCGGATGTTTGACAATCGCATTGCTCATGCTGGGGATGATCACAGCCGGCGCCCCGGCGGCGGTGTTCACCTGGAACGGCGGCAGTGCGTCCACGGACAACTGGTCCGACGACGCCAACTGGGGCGGCACGGCCCTTGACAACGACGGCACGGCCGTCGTCCACTTCGCCGGCGCCACCCGCACGACGCCCAACGTCAATGCCGCCTGGTCGGTCGGCAGCATCACGTTCGACAACGGCGCCGCGGCGTTCAACATCGGCGGCAGCACCATCAGTTTGACCGGATCGGGCAGCAGCTACGCGTTGACGAACAACAGCACAAACACCCAGACCATTGCCGCGGACGTTTCTTACGATACGTTCCGCAAGGTCGAAGCCACGGCGGGCGACATCCAGTTGACCGGTCAGTGGACCCTCAACAACGTCTTGGACGTCAGGGGTGACCATGATCTGATCATGGACGGCAAGATCACCGGCGCCAGCAGTGTGAGACGTCTTGCCGGAACGGGATCGGGGGCGATCTACTTCGGTAACAACACGAATGACTTTGGCTCTGGCTCAGTGATTGAAATTCAACAGGGCATGATCGTGGCCGGGTCCATCGCCGACGCGGGCAATGCCTGTGCCCTCGGTGCTGGTAATGCCCTAAGGCTCGGTTATCGCTTCGGCGACAGCGATATTACGTTCCGTTATACCGGAGCCACAGCCTCAACCGATCGCGATATCCAGATGGCGACCCAATCCGGCGCCAACAACCGAATAACGATCGAAATCGCTGATGCCGCGACAACGCTTACGTTCAACGGCGCCTTCGGATACTTTAGTTCCAGTGTGGGGGGGCAGTGGCGGCTGTTGGGCGCCGGCAACGGCGTGATCAACGGCAACATCACCACCGCCGGCGCGAGCCTCGAAAAAGATGGGGCCGGGACGTGGACGCTTAATGGCGCCAATACCTACGCCGGCGCGACCGAGGTCAAGGGCGGCACGCTGGTTCTGGGCACCGGCGGCTCGATCGACAACAGTACGTCGGTGACGGTGGATGCCGACGCCGTGCTGGACACCACCAGCCAGAGCTTCGTGATGAGCGGCAGCCAGGCGTTTACTTTCTCGATCGATCCGACGGGAAGCGGCTCGGCGGGCCTGCTCGATGCCGGCGAGTTGAACATCAGCGCCGGTTCGATCAGTTTCAACCCGCTGGACACCCTGGATGACTCAGTGTACGTGCTGGCCAATTACACGTCGCTGGTGGGTGGTTCGTCGTTTGCCTCCGTGGGCACGGTGCCGACGGGCTATGAATTGCAGACCAACTACGGCGGCAACCAGATCGCCCTGGTCATGGTGCCCGAACCGGCCACGGTGGCGCTGTTGGGGCTGGGTGGCGTGTTGATGTTGCGTCGGCGCAGAGCGTGAGTGAACACACAGTCGTTTGCGGCATCGTTACGCGATGCCGCAAGCGGCTGGTTAAGGAGCTGTTGTCATGTTCAGTCGACAATCGAGAATCGACCATCGAAACCCCCTGCGTGGTTTCACGCTGATCGAACTGCTGGTGGTCGTGGCTATCCTCAGCCTGCTGGTGAGCATTCTGTTGCCGTCGCTGGGCAGGGCGAAGATCGCAGCGCGCGCCGCGGTTTGCATGTCAAATCTTCGGCAGTACACCATGGCCAACGAGTTATACGCCAACAGCTTTAACGATAAATACGTGCCGGTCCTTACCGCCTGGGGTGTTAGTGAAACCGGACACGATCACGACCCGTGGATGTGGAATTCAACCTACTTGGAACTGCTCGGGAGCCCCGACCTGCGACTCAACACCAAGATCGGGGAAAACGAGAAGTTGTGGTGTCCCGATCTGACGCAGGCGTCGACGTACCGCTCGGGGTTCGTGCCCAGCTACGGCATGAACATGATGTATGTCGACGGTTACGTGTCATTTGAAAATCTGTGGATGGTTGACCGTTCTCGGGTGGAGCGTCCTTCCGTAGCGGCCGAGATCACCGACTGCACGATTTGGTACATCTATAGTATGTCGTACGCCGACTATGTGCTTCGATGGGATGTCAAAGGCGAAAATCATAGCTCTAGCATCGCCTACCGTCATTTCGGAGGTACGAAGGTCAATGTCGGCCACTTCGATGGTTCGGTCGAGTGCCTCAGCCGCCCGGAAGCATGGCATAACGACCCCGCCATGGATGAACAGCTCTGGGTGATCTACGGCGAAAAGTAGTGCAATGTGCCGTATGCCTAGGTGTAAAATCCCTCTACGTTACGACATGAGTTTTTTAGAACTCGTAAAAGAACCTGCAAAACTTTGTATCACCTGTGTAAATCCATTCAGGAAGCAAGGTTCTTTTAGGTACTTTTAGTTTGTGAGTCACACATGCCCCGTACCCGCCTTTTGCTCATCGCACTGATTGCAGCGCTGTTGCTATCCCCGCACACCGACGCCGCCGACACGGAGACCGACGCCGATGCCGCGGCGGCTCAGCACAGCGAAATTGGTATCGCGAACACCACGGCCGATGATCACCCGCTGCCGGATGCCGGGCGGTGGTTTCCACAGGCAGGTCTCGGCCTGTTTGTTCATTACGGCATCGCCTCCGTCGGCGGTCATCAGGATCTGTCATGGGCGATGCTCAAGGATTGTCCGTGGAACAAGCTCAATTCGGGCGTGATGACCCCCAGCGCCTATTTCGCCATGGCTGAGCGTTTCAAGGCCGAGAACTTTAATCCCAACCGCTGGCTCAAGGCGGCCAAGGACGCCGGGTTCGGCTACGCCGTGCTGACCACCCGCCATCACGACGGCTTTGCCCTCTGGCCCAGCGCCCACGGCGACTTCAACACCCGCAACCATATGGACGGGCGCGACCTGGTCAAGGAATACGTCGATGCCTGCCGTCGTAATGGGCTCAAAGTCGGATTCTATTACTCACCACCCGACTGGTATCGCGAGCGTCACTATCGCACATGGGGCTACGGCACCAAGGGCACGTCCGAATCGCCGCATCTGGACATGAACCATCAACCTGTTGCTGCATTGCCGCCCAAGCCCGACGACTTCAATCAGAAGATGGTCGACTACCTCAACGGACAACTCCGCGAACTACTGACCAACTACGGCCCGATTGACTATCTCTGGTTCGACGGTTCGACGCGCGGTGTCATGACCGTCGATGAGATCCGCAAGCTTCAGCCAAAGATTCTCATCAATGACCGCCAGCACGGCGACGCCGGCGACATCATTACACGCCTCTACGAGGGAAAGCTGCCCAATGCACGGCCGGGGCGTCTGTGGGAGCACTGCTTCAGCATGGTCGGAGCGTGGGGCTACACCAAGCCTGTGCGAATTCGTCCCGTCAACATGCTTACCTCACGCCTGGCGAGCGTGCGCTGCTGGGGCGGTAACGTGCTGGCGAACTTCGGCCCGCAGCCCGACGGCGACATGCCGCCGGAATATTACACATTTATGTCACAGATGCAGGCATGGATGCAGTGGGCGAAACCTGCGGTCGTCGGCGTCGAAGCGGGACCGTACCCGAGCCAGTGCAGTGTACCGGTGACGATTCACGGTGAAACGTGGTACGCCTTTGTGCTGCCCGATATGAAAGACACTCGTATTACACTTACCGGCGTCAGAATGCCGAAGCAGGTGACGGTGCTGCGAACCGCCCGCGAGCTCACGCCGCGGATGCATGATGATCACGTGATCATCGATGTGCCTGACGAGGCACGCGAGCGTGACACGGTTGAAGTGCTGGCGATCGAATGGTGAAGTGTGTCGTAGAAATTCTTGTCTGGTGGCGGTACACAGCCGATCGTCGGAGTGCTCATCGGAATGACATGGCAACAGGACGGCACGGTTATGCGATTTAACGACCAGCGCGACTGGTTTTTCCAAAAACGGTTCGGATTGTTTATTCATTGGGGGCTTTACGCGATCCACGGTTTGCACGAACAGGAACAGCAACGATATGACATTCCGGCGGCTGAATACGTCAGGTTGATCAATGAGTTCGACCCCGTCCGCTTCGACCCGAACCGCTGGTTGGACCTGGCCGAAGACGCCGGTATGGAATACATGGTGTTTACCACCAAGCACCATGATGGCTTCTGCCTGTGG
>JAFGRR010000621.1 GCA_016935035.1 Phycisphaerae bacterium
AGGTTGTGGTGAACCGTTGGCATCCGATGCCCCTTTATACACAAGTACTTACGACGCGCCGCGCTGGCGCGAATAATGATTTAGGTGGCGCCTTCACCGATTCGATGGACCAGGACCGTGTCGGTGGCGCCCGGCGTTCGGGGCTTCGTCGATGTCACGACGACGACGATGTCGCCGGGGGCGGCCAAGCCACGCTGCCGGAGACAGTCTTCGAGTGCCTCAGCCATCTTGGCCGGGTTGTCCATCGGCGCGACATGAACCGGCTCTATGCCGAACACGAGATTGAGCTGCCGCCGCACGCGTTCATCGTACGTCAAACCTATGACCGGCATGGGCAAGCGATATTGAGCGACACGACGCGCCGTGGCGCCGCTGGCGGTCCAGACCGCGACGAGGCGGGCGTTCAGATCAAGGGCGGCCTGCACTGCCGCGTGTGCGACCGCCTGCGTCGTGTCATCGCCGGTTGCCGCGCAGTCGCGCGGGCCGTTCGGCTGGCTGGCGATGATGAATTGCTCGGTGGTCGTGGCGATGCGGTTCATCATGTCCACCGCCAGGCCGGGGTACTTGCCGATGGCCGACTCGGCCGAGAGCATCACGGCGTCGGCCTGTTCGAAAATGGCGTTGGCCACGTCGCTGACCTCGGCACGCGTGGGCATCGGGCTGCTGACCATGCTCTGGAGCATCTGCGTCGCGACAATCACCGGTACGCCCGCCCGGCGACAGCGGGAGATAATGTCCTTCTGGATCAGTGGTACGCGCCATATATCGGTCTCGACACCGAGATCGCCGCGTGCCACGAGCACGGCGTCCGTTAGTGAGATCAGCTCATCGAGGTGTTCGAGGGCCTCGGTCTTCTCGATCTTGATGATGACTCGTGTCCTGCTCTCGTGCTCATCCAGCACGCGACGCAGTTCACGCACGTCCTCTGGTCGGCGGACAAATGACAGAGCCACGTAGTCCAACTCATGCTCGATGGCCCACTGAAGGTCACGCCGATCCTTCTCGGTCAGCGCTGGGGCCGAGATGACCGTGTCCGGCAGATTAACGCCCTTGTGGCTGCTGATCGTGCCACCGACGGTGCAGGTGCAGACTAGCTCATCAGGTCGGCGTTCGGTGACCAGCAGACGTACCAGGCCGTCGTCGATGTAGATGCGCTGGCCGACGTCGACTTCGTCCACGAATGGGGCGTAGCTGACTGCTAGATGCTCGGCCGTGCAGGGACCCTTGCCACGGCCGATGCGCACATCCTGGCCGGGTTCTAGAACGGCGCTGCCGTCTTCGAAGTCTCCGAGCCGGATCTTCGGCCCGCATAGATCGCCGATCAGGCAGAGCGAGGCGTCGCGTTTGGCGGCGACCTCTCGCACAATGTTGAGTGTCTTAACGTGCTCTTCCGACGTCCCGTGGCTGAAGTTCAGCCGACAGACGTCGAGCCCGACGTCGAGCATGTCGTTCAGGCGTTCGGCACTGGTCGACGCCGGTCCCAGCGTCGCGATGATCTTGGTCCTGATCATGGCTGATCCTCGGTCAAGAGTGACTGCCGGTGCCGCGTGGGGCGTCCCGTTGTTGGCGGAAAGGCGGCGTTTCGGCCGGTGCGTGTAGGGCGCAGCCTAGTGGTTACCGTGGGCTGTTGTCGAGAGGGTGGCACGCTGAAGTGTGGGGCATTGCAAGAAAGAGGCCGCGTCCCGACGGTTGTCGGAACGCGGCCGTTGCTTACTTATATGCGATGCTCGGTCGCGTGTGCCGCCGATGTTCGGCGGGCCGCGGACCTGGTGTTAGCGCCGGCGAACCAGCGCGAGACCCAGCGAGAGCAACAGGAGCGTAGTCGGCTCCGGGAGCACCTCGACAGTGCCGGTGCCGAAGATCACGTTCGCGAAGCCGTCGGGGTCAAGACCGAAGCCTTCGTCCTCACCGTCGGCGCCCAGGCCGATGCCGGTGATGCCTTCGCTGACGCCGGTGAACTCGACCGTCGCCAGGAGGATGTCATCGCCATAGACACCGAGAGGAAACGCCAGGCCGGCCAGGCCATCGCCGTCGATCGTTCCGCCGGCATCAATCCAGGCGGGGCCAATCCCGACGAGTTCCCAGGTTGCGATGGCGGGATCAACGACGTTGAGATCGAGGCCCCAGACGAGGGTCGCATCGGCGACCGGAATATCAGCGAGGATATCGACGAGCACGGTCTGTCCCGGGCTCGCGATTACCGAGTCCTGAGCATAGAACTCGACATTGATGTCGGCCAGCGCGCCGGACACACCGATCGTGCCGACCGCAAGCAGTGCACACAAACGAATACACTTTTTGAGCATGATTATCTCTCCTCCATCCACAGATTCGTTTCAACGCGTTGCGCGTGTAGGGAGCCCTACGACTTCAGTATAGGCGCCCTGCCAAACCCATGACAAGCACTATGAGTGGAATACTCGCCGGCAGGTTGCCGGCGAGTATTCCACCAGTCATTAGCGCTTACTTATACGGCTTCACGGCACCAGGCGAAGGCTGCACCGGCTGACCCTGCATCTGTTGCGGGGCCGGGACCGGGGCAATCTCGGTGCGACTGGCTGCGTCGAGCATCGGAACCCTGTTAAGTCCAGGATTCGCAGCACGGTAGCACGCGATCCATGCCTGATAATCCGTCACGCCAACGCATCCGCTTCCGTCAACGTCGGCGAGGACGTTGTAACCCGGATCACCGTCGCACGTACCAAAGGCGACACGGAACGTCTCGAAATCGTCCATGTCGATGTCGCCATCGCCGTCAAAGTCGGCGAAGTCGCACGTGCAGGAATCCGGCACGCCGTTCCCGTTGTAATCAGTGTCGCACACCTGGACGAGCTCGTCGCAGAAGCCGCCGAACTCGGGCAGAATGTCGCACTCATCCGGGATACCGTTCATGTTGCAGTCGTTCGCCGGTGCACCGGTGGAACCATCGATGACGATTCCGTCGATCTGCGCCTGGGCGCCATCCGAACCGACGTATCGGAAACCGACGCGGAACGGGCCGGCCGGAGCCGTGAAGACGTAGTTGAACGTCACCCACTCCCAGCTGACGAGCCAGTTGTCGGTGTCGATCTGGCCAATCAGGATGTCGTCGCCGTCACCAGCGGTGGGGCCGATGACCGCCCAGGCCTCGACGTCGTAGTTGTCGTACGGGGTGATACCCCAGTAGACACTACCCATCGTCTCGCCACTGAGCGTCACGTCGCCGACCATCATCAGCTCGGGCGTCATGATCCACTCATCCTGCGGCGAGAGGGCCGGGTCGTACTGGCAGTCGGCGGAGTTGCCACCGTCGAGCGAGCCGGCACCGACGTACTGGCCCCAGGTGTAACTGGCATTCTGAATCTGCGCTGCCCAGCCGGTCGGCGGGAAGAACGCCTCTTCGAAGCCTTCCTGGATCACGATGTCGCGGTCATAGAGCTCGCACTCGTCAGGGATGGTGTTGCCCTGGCAGTCCTCGCTCGCGCCGCTCGCGATGTCGCACTCATCCGGGATGCCGTTCGGCTGGCAATCCAGGCTGTAGCCGCTGTCAATGTCGCACTCGTCGGGGACGAGGTTGCCATTGCAGTCCAGGCTGGTGCCGTCGGCCAGATCGCACTCATCCGGGATGCCGTTCTCGTTGCAATCGAGGCTGGTGCCCGCGGCGATATCACAATCGTCGGGACGACCGTTGCCGTTGCAATCCTCTTCGCACTCATCGGGGATGAGGTTGCCGTTGCAGTCAACGCTGCACGGACCCATGTTCGGGTCACAGATCGGCGGGACGTCGCAAACGTCCGGGATGCCGTTCTCGTTGCAGTCG
>JAFGRR010000622.1 GCA_016935035.1 Phycisphaerae bacterium
CGGGGGCGCCTCGTTGGCGCCGAGCCGATGTTCGTTGCCCGCATTGGCCACGCTCGCCCGAAGCAGCACGCCATATTTGTCGACAGCCTGCACCACGGCGCAGAGCATGACCAGGAAGACCATGTTGTCGTGCGGCGTGTCGCCCGGGTCGAGCAGGTTGGCGCCGTCGTCGGTGACCATGCTCCAGTTATTGTGCTTGCCCGAACCGTTCACACCGGCAAAGGGCTTCTCGTGCAGCAGGCACACGAAGCCATGCCGCCGGGCGACCTTCTGCAACGTGTCCATCGTCAACTGGTTGTGATCGGCGGCCACGTTCACCGTCGAGAACACGGGCGCCAGCTCGTACTGGGCGGGCGCCACCTCGTTGTGCTGCGTCTTGGCGGTGACCCCCAGCTTCCACAACTCGTTGTTGAGCTCGTTCATGAAGCTTGCCACACGCTCGTGCAGAGAGCCGAAGTAGTGATCCTCCAACTCCTGCCCGCGGGGAGGCTTGGCCCCGAAGAGCGTGCGACCGGCCATGACCAGGTCCAGCCGTTGCCTGTAGAACGATTGATCGATCAGGAAATACTCCTGCTCGGGTCCCATCGTCGCGGTCACCCGCTTCGCGGTCGTCTTGCCCAGGGCCCGCAGCACGCGCACCGCCTGCCGGCTCAACGCGTCCATGGAGCGCAGCAGCGGCGTCTTCTTATCCAGCGCCTCGCCCCGGTACGAGCAGAACGCGCTGGGAATGTACAGCGTGATGTTCTTGCCGTCCTCCTTGACGAAGACCGGCGAGGTGCAGTCCCACGCGGTGTAGCCCCGCGCCTCGAACGTCGCGCGGAGACCGCCGGAGGGAAACGACGAGGCGTCCGGCTCGCCCTGGGTGAGCTCCTTGCCGCTGAACTCCATGATCGTTCGGCCGTCGGGCGTCGGCGAGATAAACGCGTCGTGCTTTTCCGCGGTCAGACCCGTCATCGGCTGAAACCAATGACAGAAATGCGTGGCGCCCTTCGCGATCGCCCAATCCTTCATCGCGTTGGCGATTACGTCGGCGGTCACCCGATCCAACGGCTGCTCGCCGTCGAGCGTCCTCTTGAGAGACTTGAATACGTTCTTAGGCAGACACTCGCGCATGGTCATCTCGTTGAAGACGTTACGACCGAACTCACCCGTCACATTGTCAGACATTGTCGGACTCCTCAAAGATTCTCACTTCCGTACCAGTGTTGTAGTTCATTTCACGAAATGCCCTGCGCGGCCCCACTATCGAGCCTGCCGCCCATGCTACGTCGGCCTCAGTCTACTGTCAACGGCGCATTCCCCGCCCCAGGTCCGGCCACTCGATCCGCAGGCCAGGTACACATTCGGTTCGGCCGGAGTTCGCGTTCGGGAGGCTGGGCTGCAAGAGATGCGTCAGCCGCCGGGCACGAGAAAAGGGGCAAGGCTTGCACTGTTCGGCCATCCCCAGCAAAAGAAGCCGGCAGCCACAAGCCTCACCCACGACCCAATGCCGACTGCACCTGTTGGTGCAGCGAACACAATTAGCGGTCAACTGTCGTAGTAGAGGGAGAACTCGTGCGGATGCGGGCGCAGCGCAATCTCGTCGATCTCGTTGTTCCGCTTCCAGTCGATCCACGAGGCGATCAACGCCTCACTGAACACGCCGTCCTGCAACAGGAACTCGTGGTCCCGCTCCAGTGCGTCGATGGATTCGGCCAACGAGCCGGGAGTCTTCGGGAACTTCGCCAGCTCTTCGGCGCTCATCTCATAGATGTTCACATCCAGCGGCTTGCCCGGGTCCATCTTGTTCTGGATGCCGTCGAGGGCGGCCATGAGCATCGCACTCCAGGCGAGGTAGCCGTTGGCGGTCGGGTCGGGACAGCGGAACTCGATGCGTTTGGCCTTCGGGCTCTTCGAGTACATCGGGATCCGAACCGACGCCGAGCGGTTGCGGGCGCTCATCACCAGGTTCACCGGCGCTTCGAATCCAGGCACGAGCCGGCGGTAACTGTTGGTCGTCGGCGCGCAGAAGGCCAGCAGGGCCGGGGCATGCTTCAGGATACCACCCACGGCGTACAGAGCCATTTCACTGAGGCCGGCGTACTTGTCGCCGGCGAACAGGGGCTTGCCGCCCTTCCACAGTGAGAAGTGCGAGTGCATGCCGCTGCCGTTATCCTCGAAAACCGGCTTGGGCATGAACGTCACCGTCTTGCCGTGACGCTTGGCCACGTTCTTGATGACGTATTTGTACCACATGAACTGATCGGCCATCTTGGTCAGCTCGGCGAACTTCATGTCGATCTCGGCCTGCCCGGCGGTGGCGACCTCGTGGTGATGGGCCTCGATTTCAACGCCGAGTTTCATCAATTCGTACACCATCTCGCCCCGAAGGTCGTGGTAGGTATCCGTCGGGCTGACGGGAAAGTAGCCGCCCTTGAAGCTGGGCTTGTAACCGAGATTGGGCTCTTCGAACCGCGCCGTGTTCCACGCACCCTCGACCGAGTCGATCGAGTAGTAGCCGGTGTGCTGATTCTGTTCGTAACGAACCTCGTCAAAGATGAAGAACTCGGGCTCCGGGCCGATGAAGCATGTGTCGGCGACGCCGCTCTTGTTCAGATACTCGGCGGCCTTCCTCGCGACCGTGCGCGGGCACTTGCTGTAGAGTTCACGGGTCTCCGGGTCGACGATATCGGCGATCACGCTGACGGTCGGCTCCCGGAAGAACGGGTCGATCAAGGCTGTATTCGGATCGCACACCGCCATCATGTCCGACTGGTGGATCTCCTGCCACCCGCGAATGGACGAGCCATCGAATCCCAGGCCCTCCTCGAACACGCTCTCATCGATCGTCTTGATCGGATACGAGCAGTGCTGCCATGTGCCGAGCATATCCACGAACTTGAGGTCCATCATCTCGGCCCCGTTCTTCTTGGCGAACTCGAAAAACTCTTTTGGTGTCATTCCTGGTTCCTTTCTCATGCATTGGGTCAACACTTACCACCATTCCTGCACATCCGTCATCGGGACCGGCATGATCGGTGGCATCGCCGCTCCTGACGGCAAAACACGAATCCAGCGGACTCACACACTGGTTTACAAACCACGTGCCAGATTCGGACAAGCGATCACAATTCCGCTAAACGTTTATTCAGACTGAAGTTATCTCACGACCCACCTCTTAGTTGCTCCGCCGAGAAAAATACATTTCTGTAGGTTCTCGGCGAAAAACATACATTTATGTAGTTTTCGTGTCTCTTCCGGCTTCTGCATACGACAGGCCGGCGCGGGTCGCCTCAGCCGATGGCGTCGTTGCCGCGTTCGCCCGTGCGGATGCGGATGCACTCGGGCAGATCCACGACGAAGATCTTGCCGTCGCCGATCTGGCCGGTGCGGGCGCC
>JAFGRR010000623.1 GCA_016935035.1 Phycisphaerae bacterium
ATCCTGATGGGCAATCTGACCCGTGACCCGCAGTTGCGCTACCTGCCCAACAACACCGCGGTCTGCGAGTTTGGAATGGCCGTGAACCGCAGGTGGCGAGACCGGGACGGCAATCAGAAAGAGGAGGTCTGCTTCGTGGACCTCACGGCCTTCGGTCGCCAGGGTGAGACCATCAACCAGTACATGGCCAAGGGCCGACCGATGCTGGTTGAAGGTCGGCTGCGCTACGAAAGCTGGACCGGCCAGGATGGACAGAAGCGCTCCAGGCTGGGCGTCGTGGTGGAGAACTTCACGTTTGTTGGATCGCGCGACGGCAACCGTGGCGACGGCGGTGGCGCTGGTGGCGGTGAGTATCGGCAGCAGCGCTCGTCCGGGCCACAATCGTATGACGATGGACCGCCGATGTCGGATGGACCGCCAGTGTCGGATGCGCCGCCGCCCAGCGGTGACGACATCCCGTTCTAAGCCGGCCGGTGCGTAGAGGTTTTCATGCGTTGCGGCGATCCGCGGCGCGACAAGAACTTTAGTCAGCAAGACACGTTGATCGAGGTAAGACGATGGCATCGTTGTTCTCACAAGCGGCTCGGAAGAAGCGCAAGCGCGCCCGGCGTCTGGCCGAGGCGTCGCGCCGTCGCGTATTCACCGAGAAAGAAAAGGTGTTCGACTACAAGGACGTCGCCAGCTTGCAGCGTCTGTTGACCACGCACGGGAAGATGTTTTCCCGGAAGCGTTCCGGGCTGAATGCCCGTGAACAGCGCTCGGCGGCGCTGGCTGTCAAGCGCGCCCGGTTTATGGCCCTGTTGCCATACGTCGGCTAGATCGGGATGCACGCCGTTCTGACGCTTTGCTGGAGACCGAAGTGATGAAGGTACTGTTGCTTAAAGACGTGCGGCGTCTGGGCCACGTTGGCGACGTGGTGAACGTCGCGACCGGCTACGCACGCAACTATTTGTTGCCCCAGCGTTTGGGCGCCATGCCCACGCCGGAGAACATCGCCGCGATCGAGGAAGAGCGCAAGCACGCCACCGCCGAGCGCGCCAAACGCCAGGCCGAGTTTACCAAGCTGGTCGACCGTTTGGAGGAGGCGTCGGTGACGATCGAGGCGACGGCGAACCCCGAGGGTACGCTGTACGGCTCGGTGGGCGCGAAGGAGATCGCGGCCGCCCTCAACGCTCAGGGCTTTGAGGTATTGCCCGAGCACGTCATGCTGGACACCCCGATCCGGACACTCGATAATCGCCTCGTTCCGCTGGAGTTCACCGATGAGATCACGGCCCAGGTGAAGGTGTGGGTCGTGCGTGAAGGTGGCGACGAGATCCTCGAAGACGAAGAGCCCGAGGAGACTCCGGACGACGAGGACGACGACGTGGATTAGCCGCGCTGCCAAGGCGTAAGCGCGGGTGGCACCGGCGTCAATGATCGCTGCGACCACGGGGACGCCGCCCGCGTCATCCCGCGGTCGCGGCATGTCCTGGCCGGCGATCGATTCACTGAACCCCTGACGGAATGGGCCCGCTAGTCGGCGGACAGGCCCGTCGCGGCCTGACGTCCGTGCTGGCACGTAAGTGGGAACACGGCGCGGGTGCGCGCTGTCGCGCCGGCCGGCGCCGGTGACCGCGGTCACATCCAGGGAGAGGTGATGGGCGAGACTGCTTTTGATCGACAGTTACCGCACTCGCTGGAAGCCGAGCAGGCCCTGCTCGGGTCCATGCTGCTCGATGAAGGCGCCGTGGCCGAGGCGATCAGCCTGCTGAAGAACCTCGGCGCGGACGTGTTCTTTCACGAGCGGCACCGCAAGCTCTATGAGCAGATCATACGCCTTTACGACGCGTCCAAGCCGTTGGATCCGATCGTTGTTCATGAGCAGTTGCGGCAGGAAGGGTTGCTGGACGAGCTCGGCGGCCTCGATTTCCTGGGGCAGATTGTCAGTTCCGTGCCATCGGCGAATCGCGTGCTGCACTACGGCACGATCGTCCGCGACAAGTGCCTGCTGCGCCAACTGATCAACGCGACGCACCGTGTGCTGGAGGATGCGTTCGACGATCGGCGTCCGGTGGCCGAGCTGCTGGATGACGTCGAGCGTGAGATCTTCAATGTCACCGAGCAACGTGTCACGGGCGGGCAGGCGGACATGCGCGAGCTGCTGCATGACTTTTTCAAGCAGCTCGAACAACGCGACGAGGGCATGAAAACCGGTTTGGCGACCGGGTATTTCGAGCTGGACGACCTGACCTGTGGGCTTCAGCCGGCCGAACTGATCATCATCGCGGCGCGCCCGTCGATGGGCAAAACGGCGTTGGGCCTCAACATCGCGGAATACATGGCGATCGACGAGCGCAAGCACGTGCTGTTTTTCTCGCTGGAGATGAGCAAGCAGCAGCTCGTGCAGCGCATCCTGTGCAGCCGGGCGCGGGTTGACGCCTACAAGATCCGGCGTGGCCGGGTCTCGCACACGGACGTACAGCACCTGCAACACGCCGCCAACGAGGCCAGTGACGCGGCCCTGCTGGTTGATGACACATCGGACCTCGGGATTCTGGAGTTGCGGGCGCGGGCGCGGCTGGTGCATCGCCGACGGCCACTGGACGCGATCTTCGTGGATTACCTGCAGTTGATGCGTGGTCCGAAGGCCGAGAGCCGGCAGATCGAGGTTGCGGAGATCTCGCGCGGGCTGAAGGCCCTGGCGAAGGAGCTGAACGTCCCCGTGATCGCGATGGCGCAGCTCAACCGTAATCCGGAGGACCGTGGTGGCAAGCCGCGCATGAGCGACCTGCGCGAGTCGGGCGCCATCGAGCAGGACGCCGACGTTATCACGCTGCTACACCGTGACGCCTATCACCGGGATGTCAGTGAACAGGCCGCGGACGACGAGAACCTGGCCGAGTTGATCGTTGCGAAGCAGCGCAACGGTCCGGTCGGGACGGTTACGCTGCACTTCAGCCGGCAATACACCAGGTTCGATAACCACAGTCCGATGCACGAGGCGAGTTCGAACGTGCCAAGCGGCGGCGCCGCGCCGTTCTAGCCCGGCCACCCCCGTGTGCCACGGCCCTGTGAGCCGAGCGTTTGTTGACAGGGAGCACTTCTCGCCGAACCCGAGCACGTGGTCCGCGCAAGAAGCTCCGGAAGGCGCTCTGTGACACCGCTGAATACGCGGCGCGCGATTTATCAGCCCGCCGGCCGTCGTCGGGCATTTCCACGTTGCAAATCGAACCTCGTCTACCTAGCATAGGTGAAGTCTTGGGGAGGCGTGGTGATTCATCATTCGAGCGGGATTGAGGTGCGCACACGTGCGGACGGCGTTCCATCTGCGCTGCGGAGAATACGACACGGTTCGCATGGTCGATGCGTGGCTGCGGCAGCATCACTATGAGGTGGCCGGCTGCCACGACGTCTTCGACGCTTGCACGCATCTCATCCTGAACACGGCCCGACCGGCGGAATTCGTATTCATCGGCACCGATTGGTTTGAGCCGGACGACTGCGCGATCATCGACTACGTGCGGCTGAGCTGGCCGAGTTGCGGACTGATTGTGTACGGCGTGCGAGGCGATCTGTCTCCGGGCCGCGTCAACGGGTTGGCGGCGTGCATCGACTCGAGAGCAGCGTTGCAGCAGGTGTTGGGACTGGGGCCGGACGAACTGGTTCGTCATCTACGGATATTGGCCCAGGTTCGCGCGAGCGACACGCGATCGGACGCCGCCGATAATGGGCGACCACTGCTGCACGAGCGGCTTGGCATCGTGCCGATAGGTGAACACCTGCCGGTGGCGGACGTACAATCATTTGAGCAAACGGCGCGCGACATGCGCGCGGACGTGGCGCCGGCGGCCCCATCTCAACAGCCGGTGCTGACACGGGCTGAGTTGGCGGCGCTGCTGGGCGATGATTGATTGACCCGTGGCCTGTCGACATTGGACGGCCGCGAAAGTCAGGTACAAGATGACGAACAGGCGGCGCATCCTGGTGATCGGTCCGGCCATGCTGGCCGACTATGTTCGCCGTGCGCTGCCGGATCGCGAAGTCTGCGTCGAGACGCAGGCCCTAGGCGGCGTGTGGCAGGCCGGCCGCAGTGAGTTCGGCGAGGTGCTGCTATCGTTGTCGCTGGGCGAGCGGGCCTTGCGTGCCGTGCGCAGCCTGCGACAGGTGGCGCCCGAGGCACGCATCGTGTTGACGTGTGCGGCCGGCAATGAGCCGCGCGCGCGACAGGCCCTGGACGAAGGGGCCGACGATTACCTGATCGAACCGCTGCGGGACGAGGATTTCAAGCAGATGTTCCGGCAGCAGGGGCGGACGATTTCACGGCCATCCAACAACGGCCACGGTCCGACGCACGCCGAAATCATCGAGCTTAGCGATGTTCTGCAGAAGCTCGGGGACGGGCCGCGCCCGACGCTCGAACGCCTGGCGGCGCTGGTGCGGCACGCGCTCGACGCGACCGGTGTCGCGATCCGGCTTGATGAACTCAGGGCCAGCATCGGCGACGACACGGAAGCCGTGCTCGAGGAGCCGATCCTGCGCCAGGGGCAGGCGGTTGGCGCGGTGCGCGTCAATCGGCGGGCACGCGGCACATACAGCGCTTCCAGCGCGGCGCGGCTGGCCGATCTGGGACGCCTGATCGAGGCAACCGTGGCACAAGCCGCCAAGCATAGCAGCCTGCGCACGCTGGCGTGGACCGATGATCTGAGTCAACTGCACAATCGCCGCTACTTCGAGGAGCGGCTTGACGAACTGCTGGCGCGAGCGGCGGCGGATCAGTCGCGTGTGACGGTGCTGTTTTTCGACATTGACGACTTCAAGGGCTACAACGACGCGTACGGGCACGACGTCGGCGACGATCTGATCCGCGAGGTGGCCGTGCTGCTGAAACGCTGCTCGCGTGCCGACGACGTGGTGGCGCGTTACGGCGGCGACGAGTTCGCGATCATCTTCTGGGACGCAGAGCAGCCGCGCGTGCCGGGCTCCGAGCATCCGCATGATCCGATGGCCCTGGCCGAACGG
This sequence comes from Phycisphaerae bacterium, assembly GCA_016935035.1. Lineage (GTDB taxonomy): Bacteria > Planctomycetota > Phycisphaerae > UBA1845 > Fen-1342 > JAFGRR01. The sequence continues at coordinate 5,002 of JAFGRR010000623.1, forward strand.
TTCCAGCAGGCCATCCGCGAGCACTCGTTCCAATGTCTTGGCCCCGACGCACCGGGCCCCGTAACGCTGACCGGCGGCCTGGCCTGCTACCCAACGCACGGCCGGACGCGCGCCGCGCTGCTACGGGCCGCTGACCAGGTCCTGCTCGCCACCAAGCGCGCCGGCAAGAACCGCATCGGCCTGGCGGGTGAGCCGAGTGCTGAGACACAGCAACCCACACGCTAGCGCGAGTCGCGGTGAATGGCGTTGGCGAAATGCAGCGTCCGACCGTTTTTTGTCTCGTCAGGTAGATGTGCGAAGACGGGCTCATAGGGTCGTGGCACACCCATAGTGGGAAGTCGATTGGGGGGCAACTGGCCGCATGGCGGGCTGGGCGTATAATGGGTGACTCGCGCGGCGCGTGTCCTCGCGGCAAGCGTATGGTCAATCTGGGGAGAGCACGATGAAGGTTCTCATTGCCGACAAGTTCGAAGCCGAGGGGTTGCAGCAACTCAAGGAAATCGCGAGCGAGGTGGAGATCGATCCGTCCCTCAAGGAAGGCTCGCTGAAGGACAAGGTCGCGTCGTTCCAGCCGGACATTCTCATCGTGCGTTCGACAAAAGTTCCGGCCGACATCCAGGACGCGGGCAAGAACCTGAAGATCGTGATCCGCGCCGGGTCGGGCTATGACACGATTGACACTGCCCACGCTGCCGAGAAAAAGATTCACGTGGCGAATTGCCCCGGCATGAACGCGGTGGCGGTGGCCGAACTGGTGATGGGCCTGATGATCAGTCTCGATCGCCGCATCGCCGACAATGTTGCCGACCTGCGATCGCACAAGTGGCGGAAGAAGGAATACAGCAAAGCCTGCGGTCTGAAGAACAGCACACTGGGCATCATCGGCGTCGGGCGCATCGGCAGCGCCGTCGCCAAGCGCGCCCTGGCTTTCGAGATGAAGGTGCTCTACTTCGACGTAGTCCCCGACCTGAAGCCCGCCGACCATCCCGACTGCAAACGCGCCGCCGTCGACGAGATCTTCAAGCAGGCCGACGTCATCACGCTGCACGTGCCCGGCACCGGCGACACCAAGCACCTCGTCAACGCCGACCGGCTGGCGATGATGAAGCCAAACTCGCTGCTGATCAACACCAGCCGGGCGTCCGTCATCGACGAACCAGCGCTTATTAAGGCCTTGAAGGATGGCAAGATTCGCGGTGCCGGCGTGGACGTCTACGACAACGAGCCCGCCGCCGACGCACCCGCGGTCGAGTCGCCCCTGGCCGATGTGCCGACGCTCTACGGCACGCACCACATCGGCGCTTCGACCGATCAGGCCCAGTTGGCCGTGGCCGACGAGGTCGTGCGGATCGTGCGCGAGTTCAAGAACACCGGTAAGGTGCTCAACTGCGTGAACATGTAGTCGGAGCTGCGGGACGCTCCGAGCCGCGACCGTGGGGGAGCGGTTGTGCCGGGAAACAGCCAGGTTCTCCGGCAACCGCTTCCTTACGGGCGCGGCTCTGTCTGGCCTTCAGCCAGGCGCTACACCAGCGGCGTTTCGCCGGGGACGGCGACGGGGCGTACTGGGAGAGATCCCAGCGCGTACGCCGGCGGCGTCAGATCAAGCTGCGACGAGTTCATGATCCAATCCCATGAGACCTCGCGACCTGTGTAGGTCGACATCCGGCCCATGATTGCCGTCAGCGTGCTCTCGGCGACGCGGCGGCCTTCGTTAAGGGGCGTGCCGGCGCGGATGCTGGCGACCAGGTCGGCGTGCTCCTGTTCATACGGGTTGATCCATTGGCCTTCGACCTCGGGCTGATACTCGAACGGGTTGGGGCCATGGATCTTGCCGCTGGGGTCGGCGGTGCCGAGCGTGCCGATCAGGTTTTCGCCGACGCGCGTCGAGGTGCCCTGAATCTGGCGGCACATGCTCATGACGCGGGCGCCGTTGGGATAGACGTATTCGACGGCGAAGTGGTCGAAGATGTTGCCGAACTCCGGCGCGGTGCGCACCTCGCGGCCGCCCATGCCCAGCGCTGTCTTCGGCGGGCCGCCCATGGCCCAGTTGATCACGTCGAGATTGTGAA
>JAFGRR010000624.1 GCA_016935035.1 Phycisphaerae bacterium
CAGGCGTAGGTCGACGGCAGGGCGATCAGCACTGTCGCGGGGTGGCCGGTGTCGCGCCTCGAATGTCGCGCACCCCGACGTTTGCGGCCCTCGACAGGGCGGCTATAGTTCCCGCGATGAGCACCGACACCTTTGGCCAACTGTGTGCGCTGCTGGCCGCCCTGACCTGGGCCATGGCCCTGGTGTTGTTCAAGCAGAGCGGAGAACGCGTCCCGCCGATCGCACTGTGCCTGTTCAAGAATGTTGTCGCGATCATCCTGCTGGGCATAACGGTTGCTGTGCAACCCGGGCTCATTCGGATGGAACTGATATCCGAGGCCGAGATGCTGCGGCAGATCACGCCGCGCGAAATCTGGTTGCTCTCGGTCAGCGGGATCGTAGGCATTGCCGCGGCCGACACGCTGTTCTTCTACTCGCTGAACCGTATTGGGGTCGGCATCATCGTAGTGCTGGACTGCGTGTACACGCCGGCCGTGATATTCCTGGCCTGGTGGCTGTGGGGTGAGCGTTTGATGCCGCTGCACTACGTGGGGGCGGTGCTGATATTGGCGAGCATCCTGGTCTCGACGCGGCACAAGGTGCCGGCGAATCGCACACGCCGGGAGATGTTGCTCGGGATCTTTGCGGGCATACTGGCAATCGTCGCGATGGCCTGGGCCATCGTGTATATCAAGCCGATCCTGCAGCGGCAACCGGTGATGTGGACAGCCCTGATCCGTATGGCCGCCGGCACCGCGGCCCTGGCACTCTTTGCCATTGTCTCCATCGACCGCCGCGCGACGATGGCAGCGTTCAAGCCGGCCGCGATATGGCGCAAGAGCATTCCGGCGGCGGTTCTGGGGACCTACCTGGCGCTGGTCTTCTGGATCGCGGGCTTCAAGTACACGGATGCCTCGCTAGCCGCGATCCTCAATCAGACCTCGATTGTCTTCGCGATCATCCTCGCCGCCATCTTTCTGAAAGAACCGCTCGACAGGCGGAAGATCACCGCCGTGGCGCTTGGTGGGTGCGGTTTCGTGATAGTGACGCTTGCGCCTACGCTCCAGGTGTGGTTGGATGGCCTGTGGCGGTGAATGGCGAACAGTGATTCGCGAATCGTCCGCTATCAGGCCAGGTCTTCGCTGTTACCGCGTGGCTGTATCCCTTCCTCATGTGCCCACTCGGCCCTGTGCGAGTCTGAGCCGTGAACCCTGACCACTGAATCCTAATATGCCCGCTCGCTTCCGCTCGGGCTCGGATTGTGTCAGCAATCAGCTACCCAGCAGGTGTTCGAACTGGGCGAAGCGTTGTTCGAGCCGCTCACGCATGGCCGCGTCGGCGTCGCCGGAAACGTAGCCGCGCTTGTCGCGCACCAGGGCTTCGAACCAATCTACCATGCGTTGATAGTCGGCCAGGCTGACGTACTCGCTGTCTATTCGCCGGCGGCGCTGGTTCATGTTGTGGTAGTTGCCGAGTGCCAGGCAGATGCCGGTGGCGTCGTAGCCATAAGCCATGTACGCCGTCGATTCGCACGTCCCGCCGTCCATTAGTTTGCGCTGATATGAGAACGCCTTCCGGCGTGTTTGCAGATCGTTGGCGACGCGCTGGCAGAAGGCGGTCAGGGCCGGGGTGAACACGCTGGCCTTGTCGCCGACACGCATGATCGGGCCATCGCCGATGCGGGCGTTGGGTAACTCGCTGCTGGTCTCGATAGCGATGATGGGGAGTCTCTTCGGCACGGTTTTGTTCCGGGCGGCACCGATCGCGCCGATGAACCCGACTTCCTCGGCCCGCGAGAAAAGGCAGTACGTCTCGGCCATCGCCTTGCGTTTGCTGAGCCGTTCGAGCAGTTCGAGCATCGCCGCTACACCCGCCACGTCGTCACAGCCGCGGGCATGGACGCATCCGTCGCGCAGCTCGGGGTCCGGCAGATCCCACATTCCGATGGTCTCGGCGTCGATCGGTGTGGGCACCCTGATGATGGCCTGCTTCGGCAGGCTGACGATCGGGCGGCGTTTGGGGGTCTTCTCTTGGACCACCTCGATTACGGCACCGCGCACGGGACCGGTATCGGTCCAGAAACGCACCCGCGTCTTTGGGAAGAACTCGGGCCTTACCCCACCACGAAAGTCAGCCAGCAGCCGGTTCCGCCCCAGCATCTCGCGCGCCACGAATGCCGGATGGTCGGTATGGGCGGCGAAGACCAGCGGCATGGTCTTGGGTGGCTTGTGGCGGTAGTGGGCGAGCAGGTTGCCGTGGCGGTCGTGGCGGCAGGTGACGCTCGCCAGCTTCGCACAACGCTCGTTTAGGTATTCCATGACGGCGTCCTCGCGGAATGCCGCCGTCGGCAGGCTGAGAAGTTCGTTCAGAATCTTGGGCAAACGCATTTGTCGCCTCCAGGGATGCGATGGGGAGACGGAATCGTAAGGCGGGGGGCCCCCCGCTTTCAATCGTGCAGGGCTGGTTTGGCCCCGTTGGACGACCATCAGCCCGCGCCCCGAAGAGCCCCGGGCTTCAGCCCGGACGGCCTGTTGGCCAAAGTCGGTGTTCCTCCCCGTGGACTGCACAGCGGCCGCTCGGAGTGCGATAATCGGCCCTCGAAGGCGAATTCACTCGGGAACACGCCCGACGTGACGTCGGCCGCTAAATTGGCGTGGGCGGTCCGCCGATTGGTCCATGGATTTCTTGGGTTTTTTTGTCAGTACTCGACAGCAGCGTCAGTCTGTGAAAG
>JAFGRR010000073.1 GCA_016935035.1 Phycisphaerae bacterium
CCGTCCTCGCCCGTATAGCCGCTGCGAGCGATGACAAACCCGACGCCCATGATGCTGCCGCTCTTGAAGTGATACCGCTTCAGATCATCCAGCGGCAGCGGCAACGCCCGCTTGAGCAGTTCCATCGCCTGCGGTCCCTGAACCGCCGCCATCGCCGTCGCGAACGTCTGATCGTCGAGCTCGACGCCGGACTCTCCGCGATGACCGTTCAACCAGGCGACGATCTTCTCGCGATTCGACGCGTTGCAGACGATCAGGAACCGGTCTTCCATCCGCGACACGATCACGTCATCCAGAATCCCGCCGTCTTCCTTGCAGACATGGCTGTAGCGGCTCTGCCCCGCCACCATGTTCCCGATCTGTCGCGTGCAGATCCGGTCGAGAAACTCCGCGCACCGATCGCCACTCAGATACAGCCGTCCCATGTGCGACACGTCGAACAGCGAGCAATGCTCGCGCGTATGAATGTGCTCTTCCTTGATGCCGGTGTACATGATCGGCATCTCCCAGCCGGCGAATTCGACGAGTCGGGCAGCGTGCTTCTTGTGAAAATCGACGAGTGGCGTTTCGTGCATGGCAGGGTCCCGCAGGTGTAGTAGTGCAATGAAAACACGCGCCCCGCCCAACGCGGGCAAAGCGCGCCAGCAAAGCATACCCGATCCCCCCCTCTTCCGCATGTGCCCCCCAATCAGAGCCCGAAGCGGAAGCGAGGGACATATTGTCGTTAATTCACAGCGAGAACCCCCAGACGATGCCGCCCCACCATGAAAACCAGCACTCCCCAGAACGCATCTTCGTCTTTCCCTACATCCCTTCGTCCCTCCGTCCCTTCGTCCCTATTCTCACCCGCTCAACGGCCTCCCCCACGCCCATCGCCACCTTCTCCCGGCTGCCCCGTGTCGCGAACTCCACGCCGCCCGCCGCCAGCGCCCGCTTCCCGACAACCACCCGCAGCGGAATCCCGATCAGGTCCGCGTCCTTGAACTTCGACCCCGCTCGATCGTCGCGATCGTCCAACAGCGCATCCACGCCGGCGGCAATCAACTCGTCATGCACCTGCTGCGCCACGCGCATGACCTCCTCGTCGCGCGGATCGATCGCCAGCACCACCGCGTCAAACGGCGCCACCGCCGGCGACCAGATCAGCCCATCATCGTCATGGTGCATCTCAGCCACCAGCGCCATCATCTGGTCCATATCCAACCGCCCGGACAGCAGGGCCAGCGCCCGCGTCTTGCCCGCACGATCCAGGTACGTCGCCTGCAACCGCTCGCACAACGCCGTCCCCAGCTCGAACACCGCCCCAACACGCGCCGCCGACACCAACTGCAACTCCCCGCCGCCGTTCGGCGCCGCGTCACTCGCGACCACGTTGCGAATGTCCGCGACCGTGACGCGTTCATGCCGCAGCGGAAAATCACGCCCCGGATTCACGCCGGTGATGTGGTGGTCGCTCTTGTTCGCCCCCGTGGCGGCGTTGCGCATTACCGTCACGTCGCGATCGACAATCAGCCGATCAACTCGCTCAACCAGCCCGACCGGCCCCGCAAACCCGACCCGCGCACCGGTGATCTCGCCGATCAACTCGGCATCGGCCAGCTCAACCTCGCGGCCAACCACGCGGCACAGCTTCCGCTCGTTCACCTCATGGTCGCCGCGCACCAGCGCCACAATCCGCGGCCGCGGCCCATCACCATCTGCCGCCGCGGTATAGATAAGTGTCTTGATCAGATCTCGCGGCGTGTTACCCAGCACGCGGCACACATCCTCCACTCGGCCGGCGTCGGGCGTGTACACCTCGACCAGTTCATCCAGCGGCCCGTTAGGCGGCGCCGCCGGCTCAGCCGCGCTGGCCGCGTCAAACATTGCCACATACGAACCGTCCGCCGTCCGCGCGATGCACTCGCCACCCACCGGCGTTTCCACCATCAGCGTCACACCGGCCGCACCGTCGTCCGATACGTCCGCCGCCCGCGTGCACGCCAGCCCCACCCGCTTCATAATCCGCCCCAGCGCCGCCGTCAGACGTTCGCGGCCGGCGGCCAGCGACTCGCCGTCCGCGAAAAACCCCTGCATTTCGCAGACCAGCGGAGCGCGGTTCCGCAGCAACGTTCGTCTCGCTGCTAACCCATCGTTGGGCATTGCCTGCCAGGCGAACACACCGACCGGAAGCTGCTTGTAGCTCTTGATCTGGGCATGGGCGAAATCAGCCGCCAGCGCATCGGCGCACCGCGTCGGCGACAGCCCCGCCGCCTCGCCATCCTCAGCATCCAACCTGCCGGCCGCCAGGCCCGCCGGCGTCACACTCGCCGGGCTCCATTCGAGCAGCCCATCCCGCCGCAGTTCCTCCCCGATTATCCGCCGCAATCGCGCAACAACACGCTGCGCGGCCGGCAGATGCGAATAGACGCCCGGACCATGCTGCCGCAGGAAACCGGCCCGGATCAGCAGCCGATGGGCCGCATTGGCGGCGTCCTTGGGCGTGTCTTTGCTCGTCTGAAGAAAGAACTCACCCCAATGCATGGCGGCGTCTCCTGCTTCTCAGAATGTGCCGGCCTGCGTCTCGCAGGCCGTCCTTTCGCTCGCCGGACGGCTGCCTGATCCGAGCCGCGACCGTAAGGGAGTGGTTGCGTCGAAATCCACACGCCTTCCGCGGCAACCGCTTCCTCACGGGCGCGGCTCGGTCGCTTTTGCGATACGTCGCGCTCGCGTGCGCGCCACTCGGAACGCTAAACACGAACCCGACGAGGGTGCGGCCGCTACATTTTCGCCGACGGTGCGATATAGTACCGCACATTATGAGTGATCAAATTACAGACCGCATCGCCAAGCTCGAGAAGATTCGCGAACTGGGCGTCGATCCATACGGATCGCGCTTCACCGACGTGACGGCCAACGCTGCCATCGCGGCGGCGGCCGAGAAGCTGACCATCGAAAGTGGGCAGATTCTCGACGCCGGCCCGGAGACCACCTTCCGCGCCGCCGGCCGCGTCACGCTGCATCGCATCTTCGGCAACCTCATGTTCATGACCGTGCGCGATCGCACCGGCGATTTGCAGTTCGGCCTCAGCAAAAAGATGGTCACCGAGGGCTGGAAGGTCGCCAAGCTGCTCGACCTCGGCGACATCGTCGGCGTCGAGGGCACTCTCGGCCGCACCAAGACCGGCGAACTCACGCTCTGGTGCACCAGCCTGACTCTGCTCAGCAAGGCTCTGCGCCCGCCGCCGGAGAAATTCCACGGCCTCACCGACGTCGAAGCCCGCTATCGCCGGCGTTATGTGGACCTGTTCGCCAACCCCGAATCGCGTGACGTGTTCATCAAGCGCGCGAAGATCATCGACTATGCCCGTGCCGTCCTGCATCGCCGGGGATTCCTGGAGGTCGAGACGCCGGTATTGCAGCCGATCTACGGCGGCGCCGCGGCCCGGCCGTTCACAACGCACCACAACACGCTCGACATGGACCTGTTCCTGCGGATCTCGCCGGAACTGTACCTAAAGCGCTGCCTGGTTGGCGGGCTGGAGCGCGTCTACGAATTCTCGCGGAACTTCCGCAATGAGGGCATCAGCCCGCGTCACAACCCCGAGTTCACGCTGCTCGAGCTCTACCAGGCCTACGGCGATTATCACGACATGATGGACGTCTGCGAGGATTTCATCGCCGGCGCCGCCCGCGACGTCATCGGCACCAACAAGATCATGTTCGGCGACCAGGAAATCGACTACACGACGCCGTGGCCACGCATGAAGTACGTCGATCTGTTCGCCGAACATGTCGGCTTCCCGCTGACGGACATCGCCAAGGTGCGCCAGCGGGCCCGCGAGTTGAAGCTTGAAGAGACCAAGATGGATGACGCTGTCGTCGTCAACGCCCTGTTCGAGCACCACGTCGAGCCGAAGCTGGTCAATCCGACATTCGTGATCGACTATCCGGCCCCGATCTGCCCGCTGACCAAGCGCGACCCGGCCGACCCGAATTTCGCGCTGCGCTTCGAGCTGTTCATCAACCGCATGGAGATCGGCAACGCCTACAGCGAGCTAAACGACCCGGCGGTGCAGCGCGAGACCTTCAGCAACCAACTCCGCGGCGAAGGCGACGAAACCATGGCCGTGATGGACGAGGACTACGTCGAAGCCCTCGAATACGGCATGCCCCCCGCCGGCGGCCTAGGCATCGGCATCGACCGCGTCGTAATGCTCCTGACCGGCAGCAAGAGCATCCGCGACGTGATCCTGTTCCCGCTGCAGCGCGGGCAGGGACCAGGGACATAGGCGCTAGATCAGGTGTGGACCTATGGAACGGTCGGAATCCGCGGAGGAGCGACGATACCGCTGGCGGTCGCGCATCGTCCTGGGGCTGTTCGCGGTCTACGTTCTGGCTGCACTGGTCGTGAACCTCTGGCCGGTGTATGTGCCTGAACCGTCGGACGTGCCGAACTTCTTCTATGAGCCGTGGATGAATGTCCCATGCCATGAACTTGGCTGGCCATTCGTGGCGATCCGCATGTTCGACCGCGGGCATGAGGACGATGTCGGACCGCCGTTCACACTCCACCTGATGGGGACGGTGCTCAGCATGCCGGGCCAGTGGCACATCTCGCTGCTTGACCTGGCGGCGAATGTCTTCGTATGGGCAATCATCCCTGTCGCTTACCTCCTCATCACTCAGGTCTTCTTCTGGCGGCCCGATCCTGAGCTTGCCCGGCGGCTGCGCGAAGCGGCCGGTGGTTGAATCCGCCGCGGCATCATCCCTGATGGCAGGACTCGCGATCGGCGAAACCCAACCGACCATTCTTGGTCGGCTTCAGCCGACCGGCCAGTGCCCCCGGTTTCAACCGGGGGTAAGAAGTACAGTTCGCCCCTCTCCTTTGTAGTCGGCTTCAGCCGACTTCTGAAGGTCAGCCGGGCAATGGCTGGTGCTTGAGTTGCTCTTCAGCGGCCGTGCAGGGTGTCAATCGAGAATCCCGTCTACAACCGGCCCAGCCACACACGCAGGGGGGCCAGTTGTGGAACTTGCCGAACCCTCCTGAAGTACGCGTTCAGAGTCACAGAGTGCCGGCGTCCCCCGTTTCTTCGCCCCAACGGGGCGACGGAATGTAGCCACGGGTTGCGCGACGACCGGCCAAAGCCGGGCGTCGCGCAACCCGTGGAACAGGGTCAATCAGGATCCTGCCCCGGACGGGGCAGAGGAAACGCACCGCAGCGCAGCGCGAATGACTCTACCCAGATCCAACCACGTCCGAAGTCGGGGACATTGGCTGGCCGGCTGACGCCGGCCATCTGCTTGTCAGCGTCCAGCCGCACGGGCTACAATGAAGCCAAAGGGGTAGCTTATGAATCCAACAGGCAACAGTGCGTCGCGTGCAGCCAATACGAGTGCTCGAGCAGGCGTGCTCCTTATGGCCCTCAGCGTCGTTGAGGTCGCCGTCCGCATCTGGCTGCAATCCGTGTACAAAGTGACACACTTCGGCGCGATCCCGACAGACGTACTCATACTCGTGCCATTCATCGCGGCATGCTGGTGCTTCGTCTGGCCCAACCGGCGGCGGCGGCCGTGGGCCGTCCCGGCAATGGTTGTGGCAACCGCACTCATAGTCGGCGGCTTGATGCCGCTCGTGGAGTGGTAAGACCACCCCATGCCGCCATCCACAATATCAAGCACGTCCCAACAGCAAGTACCACACCGCAACAAGGCTCCGATTCGCGCTCCTAAACTCGACGCCCCACTGCCTACCATCAAACGCCTCATCGCGCATCGCCACCCCATGCGGCCGACGCGCCCACGATCTCTGACATCCCGCCGCCCCACGCCGAATCGACTCGCCGAGCCGCGGCACCCGGTGCCACGCGAGTCTTTGTCTTTCCCTTCGTCGCTCCGTCGCTCCGTGCTTCCTTCCGCGGGTGCCCCACCCTTTCAAGGGTGGGGGACTGACGCCCCACGTGTCTCCCCCTGCTGGTCGTGCCGCTCCCAAGACCTGATAACCAAGGTGGCCAACCGGGGTGGCAATACAAATGACCACCTTGGCCGCATTGCCTCGGAACCCGCCAGTAGCCAACACGCGCCCGGATGCTAGCGTGATCGCAGACCGCGTCTTTGCCTCAACTTCTGACTGCTGCATTCTGACTTCTGACTTCCCCCCCCCCA
>JAFGRR010000625.1 GCA_016935035.1 Phycisphaerae bacterium
GATGGCGCGTTCGGCCTGGGCGGCGACGGCGGGATAGACCGCGTCACTGTTGCCGCTGACCAGCGTGCCATAGTCCTTTAGATAGCGTTCCATGACGGCGAAAGCGGTCGAACCGCGACTGGCCCGTGCCTCACCGAGGTAGAACTGTGGCGGTCGGCCGTAGTCTTCGTCGACGAGCTTGGACAGGCGATCAGCCTCGTCCTGGAGTTTCTTATTCTGGGTCAGTTGCATGATGAAGCCGGCGAGGGCCGCCACGCTCACGATCACGAACGCGATGAGCCCATAATGCAACCCGGTGAGGCCGCCGCCGCGGCTTGCTGGACGTCCCGCCATGCGCCACACACCTCCACGCTTGCGTAAACAATGCTATCTTGCAAATGCGTCCGCCGGCGCCCACCGCCTGAGCGATTCAGCCGGCACCGCAGCGCATGCCGCAGTATCTTGCGAACACGGCCCCTTGTCAAAAGCCAAAAAGCGGCCCCGCCGGCCCTTGGGCTTGACCGGGCGGCGGCAGGTGCGATGATGCGTCTGACCGGGGAGCGAGCGGGTGAATCATGGCCAAGAGCGGCAAGAAGCTGAGCTTCGAGGAAGCGATGCAGCGGCTCGACGAGATCGTCGAAGCGATGGAGGCGGGCGAGATCGGCATCGAGGAGTCGGTTTCCCGCTACGAAGAGGCCATGAAGCTGGCCACGCACTGCCGGCAGATCCTGGATCAGGTTGAACTACGCATTCAGAAGATCCAGATCGGCGCTGACGGCCAGCCCGAGGCTACACCCCTGGATGTGGTGCAAGACGGGGCCGCCGAAGAGGGTGACGAATCGGCCGAGTGAAGGCGGCGCAACGGGTGAGCCTGGGCGCTTGTCCGGCTGGGGGTCGATCGGATGGAAACTCGGGGCCATGCGGATGACGCCGGCATTGAGGCATCTGGCCGGGCCAACGGCCTGACCCGGCTCGGCCTGAGGCTCCTGAAGGGCACCGTCCTGGGGGTGGCTGACGCCATTTTGCCTCAGACCTGCGTCGTAACGCGGGAGTGGCTGCCGGCCGGCGCGGGGCTGGTCGGCGATGCGGCCCAACGCGAACTCGATCGACTGATGGCGGTGTCGTATTGCCCGCGCTGCGGACGTACGGCCCGGCCTGAGACAATCTACCAGCGCGGCGGGCCAAAATCGCGCCAGCGCTGCGGGCTTTGCCGCAAGGAGGGGTTCTGGAACCTGGTCGAGATCGTCCGCATCGGGACGTATGAGCCGGTGCTGAGAGTGCCGCTGCTGGGCATCAAGTATGCCGGGCAGGAACGCAATGCCCGAGCACTGGGCAGGCTGTTGGGCGAGCTGGTTCGTCAACGGGGCTGGGCGAATGAGCTGGACGCCTTGGTGCCGGTGCCGATGCACTGGCTGCGCCGGGTTCAGCGGCCGTGCGACCATGCCGTCGTGCTGGCGGCGGCACTGGGGGCGGAGCTGAGGGTGCCGATGTGGCGGGTGACTCGGCGGGTGCGCTACAGCCCGAGCCAGGTGCAGGCCGCGTCGCTATCGGAACGCTTCGCCAACATCGCCGGCTGCTTCGAGATGCGCCGCGGCTGGGACCTTGAAGGCAAGACGGTGTGCATCGTGGACAACATTGTCACCAGCGGGGCGACGTTGTGCGAAATTTCGAAGGTGCTGCGCAAAGCCGGTGCGCGGCGAATCTACGCCGCCATCTGCGCCCGCGCCAAGGTGCCCGGCGACCCAGTAGAGCCAGAAGTCAGAAGTCAGAATGAAGAAGTCAGAAGTGAAGATAGCACCGGTCGCGGGCCCAGTGGCATCAGCGGGACTTCTTAACTTCTGACTTCTTCATACTAACTTCTTACTTCTCCTTCCAGGGTGGTAATGACTTTGAGGGCGTCGGCGAGTGCTCTTGGGTCATGTGTCCGGATGTAGGCTACGCCGGCTTGGGCGGACCAGATTTCGGTGGCGAGGGTGCCGGCAGCGCGCTCGGCGACGGGGCGCGGGTGGTTGACGTTGCCGAGAATGGCACCGACAAAGGACTTGCGTGAGGCGGAGATACATAGGGGCAGGCCCAGCGCGGCCAGTTGCGGCAGGCCGCGCAGCACCGCCAGACTGGACTCGGGGTTCGAGCCGATGAAGAAGCCCAGGCCGGGGTCGAGGATGATCTGTCCGCGGGTGACGCCGGCGGCGGTCAGCTCGGCGATGCGCGGCTCGAAGAACGCGACGATGTGCGACACGATGGCGGCGGGATCGATCTCACGGCGCTCGGCATGGGCCCTGGTGGCGGTCGAGTGCATGACGATCAGCCGCACGCCGGTGTTTGCCACGGCGCGGATCGTCTCCGGCTCGCGCGCACCGGTGATGTCGTTGATGATGTCGGCGCCGAGCTCGATGGCGGCGCGGATCACCGGCGGCTTGTAGGCGTCGACGGAAACGCACAGCTTGTGGTCCTTGAGCGCGCGAATCACCGGCGTGAGGCGTGCGATTTCGTCGTCGGGGTGAATCGTCTCGGAGTCGGGATGGCTGGATTCAGCACCGACGTCGATGATGTCGGCGCCGTCGCGCGCGAGTGCCAGCCCGTGATCGATCGCCACGGTCGGGTCAAGGAAACGCCCGCCGTCAGAGAACGAATCACGCGTGATGTTCAGGATGCCTAGGAGCTTTGGCATAGTGGAATCCGGGTTAGGAATGCAGAATGCAGCCGACATGATGCCTTTGGCGTGGCCCTGAGTTGATGAGGGGGGCCGAGGGGACATGCTCGTCGCATGCCCGCGCTTGGCGCTTGGGCATGGCACCCAACTGGTGGAAAGTAGACGGCGACGGCAAAGCGAATATGTTCCTCGCCCTTCGACTCGCTGCGCTCGCTCAGCGTGTCTGGACTTCCGCTTCGGGCTCTGATTGGTGGAGTTCTTCACTTCTGACTTCTGCATTCTGACTTCTTACCTACCTTACAAGTCCCTGTTCCATTTCCCGCGTCTTCACCCCGCGCAACGCCATCGTCAGGGCATCGGGATTAGTGGCCAGTTTGAGGGTTTCGTCGGCGGATATGTTGCGCGCGCGATATAGCTCTTCGAGGTGCTGGTCGAAGGACTGCATGCCCTGGTCGCGGTTGGTGACGGCCTGGGGGATGGCGGTGACCCGGTTCTCGAGGATGAGCTTACGGATGGTGCCGGTGCCGCGCATGATCTCGCAGACGGGCACGCGGCCGCCGCCGCGTGCCTGGGCCAGACGCAGCGCGATTACGGCCCGAATGTTGAGGGCCAGTTGGGTCAGCAGCAGGTTGTGCTGGGCCGGGTCGAACATGGCGATGATGCGTTCGACGGTCTGCTGGACGTTGGTGGCGTGGACGGTGGCGAAGACCAGGTGGCCGGTGTCGGCGGCGCGCAAGGCGACGCGCACGCTGGCCAGGTCGCGCATCTCGCCGACCATCAGGACGTCGGGGTCCTGCCGCAGCACGTGGCGGATAGCGTCCTCATAGCTGCGCGTGTCGCGGCCGACCTCGATCTGGGCCACCAGGCAGCGATCGCTGACGTGCACGAACTCGACGGGATCCTCGATGGTGATGATTCGCCGATCGAAGTTGTGGTTTATGTAGCCCAGCATGGCGGCGATGGCGGTGCTCTTGCCGCTGGAGGTGGTGCCGGTGACGAGGACGAGGCCGCGGTCGGTGCAGGCGATGTCGCGCACCAGGGGCGGGAGGTTCAGCTCTTCGAAGGACGGGATGCGGGCGTGCACGCGCCGCAGGGCGAGGGCCGGCACGTCGTTCTGGTAGAAAACGTTGACGCGGAAGCGGGCCGAGGAGGAGAAATCGTAGGACAGGTCGCAACTGCCCTCCTGGTTGAGCAGCCCGGCGCTGTATTCGTCGAGCATCTCGCGGGCGAAGGCGTTGAGCTGGGCCGGTGTGAGCGGCGGGCAATCCACGTAGCGCACGACGCCATTGACGCGCAGCATCGGCGGCGAGCCGTGCTGGATGTGCACGTCGGATGCGTCAAGGTGAACGGCGGTTTGCAGGAGTCGGCGTAGTGATAGCTCAGCCATCATCGGTCTCCCCGGCCGGCGCGCGCCGCCCCGTCCAGGCCGCCGTCGCGCAAGGCCGCTCCGCTTGTATGGTACCCGCGCGGGCGGGTGGAAGCACTGCTCAAGAGCAGTGGCACCCGGGGGCGGGCGATGTCAGACGTGGGGGGGACGTGGCGTTGCATTGGGGTTGACGGTAGTCAGGTTCGGAGGCCAGAGGCTACACGCTTGCCGCGTCCGCTCTAGTCGTGAGCCATGATGTCTTTCAGCGGAACCGTGAACTCGCCGGCCCAGTACTTGTCATATGCCCAGTCCGTCAGCGCCATCTCACCATCGCCGCGCACGCGGATCTGCCAGTGTTTGATGGCTTCGGGGTCGTCGAATTCACGGCGCCGGCCGGCAGACAGGCGGACCCACCGAGGGTCCCAAGAGTCCTCGCTGTGGCC
>JAFGRR010000626.1 GCA_016935035.1 Phycisphaerae bacterium
CGGCAACATCGTCAACGCCTCGCCGGCGGCCGACGGCGTGCTGGCACTGATGGCGTCTGACGCCCGCGTCGTGCTGCGATGGAAGGGTGGCGAAAGCGAAGTCGCGCTCGACGAGTTCTACACAGGCTATAAGCAGATGAAGCGTCAACCCGACCAACTCATCACCATGATTCGCGTGCCGCGGCGACGACGAAAGCGTGAGTGGCTGCACAAGGTGGGGGCGCGCTGCGCGCAGGCGATTACGAAGGTCGGCGTGGCGGTGGTGCAGGATGAGTGCGGGTGGCGCGTGGTGGCGAATAGCGTGGCGCCGTTTGTTTGCCGCTGTCGCAATATGGAAAAGGCGATCGCGTGTGGGGTGAAGTTTGCGACGCCAGGGGATGTGGCACGCGTGCTGGCGGGGGATGTTTCGCCGATCGACGATATCCGTTCAACCGCGCGCTATCGGGTGACAGTGTTAAGTCGGCTGCTGTATTTCTGGTTGGCGGAGCAGATGTAGCGGCCGCTACAGGGCGCTGGCGCGGCGGTGTTTTCCGCGTTCTACGGCCGACGAGACGTCGGCCGCTACATTTGGGCGTTACAGGGGGCCCTCTACCACTTTTGTTGTTGAGCGGCGGCGGGTTTGGACGATTTCGGCCATGATGCTGATGGCGATTTCGTTCAGGGTGGCGGAGCCGATGGGCAGGCCGATGGGGGTGTGGACGGTGTCGAGTAGTTCGCGCTTGACGCCGGTGCGTTCGAGGGCGGCCAGGACGCTGGCTGATTTGCGTTTGCTGCCCATCATGCCGACGTATGCGGCCGGCGCGTGGATGACGGCGGCGAGAGCGTCCTGGTCGTGCTGGTGGCCACGCGTGACGATGACGATGTAGCAGGCGGAGTCGATCGGGTAGTTGCGCAGCGTGGCGGTGATGTCGCCGACGAGCAGCTCGACGGATGCGGGGAAGTTGGCGGGGGCAGCGATGTCGGCGCGGTCGTCGATTACGGTGATCTGGAAATCGAGCGTAGCGGCGAGGAGGGACACGGCCTGGCCGACGTGGCCGGCGCCGGCGATGAGGAGCTTGGGTGGAACGGGAAGGTTAATGCGGTATTCGACGGCGTGGCTGTCGCGCTCGATCGTGATTGGGACGGTGGCGGGCTGGCGCTGTTGGACGAGCTTTGACGCGGCGCCGAAGGGGGCGAGCGTTTGCTCGTTTGTGATGGGCACGATGCCGACGAGCATCTGGCCGCCGCAGATCTGGGCGTCGTCCCAGCCGTGCTCCTGGTCGAGGTCGAGCGAGAGGGCGGTGGGTTGGCCGGTTTTGAGCAACTCGACGGCCTGGCCGCGGACTTCGGCTTCACCGCTGCCGCCGCCGACGGTGCCAAGCGTGGTGCCGTCGGGGCGGACCATCATCGCGGCGCCGGGGCGCTGGGGGGCGGAGCCGCGCTGCTCGAGGACGATGCAGAGGGCGACGGGGCGGTTGGCGGATACGTCGGTGATCAGCGGGGTCAGGATGGCGCGGAGGTCGTCCATGTGGGGGCTTTCGTGTTCGGTGGCCAGTTCAGGTCGAAGGACCGTCCGGGCTGAAGCCCGGGGCTCTTTCTCGGTGTCGTGCGTACCCGGTTAGTGTTCCATCACGTTGCGGTATCCGCGTAGCGTCGGCCCCCAGCGGCCGACGTAGAACATGAAGGGGCTTCGATCACCTACGTCGGCCGCTGGGGGCCGACGCTACCTCTGCGTCCAGGACACAGCACTGGTTTGTCCCATTGTCATGATCGCACGATCGCCTTCGCCGCGGGGGAATCGCGCATGGGGAGCGTGGTGCGATGGATGCCGTCGAAGGCTTCCAGGGCGCCGGCCGTCGCGGGTGCGGTCGGCACCAACCCGATCTCGCCGACGCCGCGCGCGCCGTAGGGTGTTTCGGGGTCGGGTTCCTCGATGAAGATCGTCTCGATCTCGGGCATGTCGTGCGCGCGGAGCAGGTGCAGGTCGCGCACGGTCTGCGTTTTGATGTGCCCACCCTCGACGACGAAGTCCTCGGTCAGCGCGTAACCCAGCCCCATGTGAATCGCGCCTTCGATCTGGCCGCCGAGTAACGTCGGGTTCAACACGTGGCCGACGTCGTGCGCCGCAACCACCTTCTTGAGCTTGCCGTCATCGTCCAGAATCACGACCTGGGCCGCGAAGCCGTAGGTCAGATGCGTCTTGGCGTTGGGCACATCGGCGCCCAGCGGCGTCGTGTACGTGCACGCGTAATCGCCGCGGAATTCCTGCCCGACCAGGTCGGCGAGTTGCTTGCCATCGTCGAGCGCCGCACGCAGCTTGCGGGCCGCCTGCATGACCGCCAACCCACCGAGCACGGTGGCGCGACTCGCCGTCGTCATCCCGCAGTTAACCTCGACCGAAGTGTCGGTGCGCGGCGCGAATATCTGTGGCGGCAAGCCGCTTTCCTCGCACGCGGTCTGAACGCAGATTGTGAAATAGCCCTGTCCCATCTCGGTGAAGCCGGTGCGGATGCTGACGCGATCGGGCGTTTCAACCTTCAGCACGGCCTTGCCGAGATCAGGCGCGCCGTTGCCGAGCCCGACGTTCTTCACGCCGCAAGCAATGCCCGCGTATTTGGCGCCGCGATACGTGTCGCGCACGGCTTCGAGCGCCCGCTTGAGCCCGAACGGCTTATCGAGCACCTGCCCGGTGCAGAACTGGTCGCCGACATCGAGCGCGTTGCGCCAGCGCATCTCCCAGCCGTCGATGCCGACTTTGGCCGCCAGTTTGTTGAGACACGCTTCGACCGCGAACGCTGCCTGATTCACGCCAAAGCCGCGCATGGCGCCGCAGGGCGGATTGTTGGTGTAGACCGCGCGCGTCTCGATATCGACCGCCGGCACTTTGTACGGCCCCGTCGCATGGCCGGCGGCGCGTTCGAGCACCTTGGCACCGACGGAGGCGTAGGCGCCTTTGTCGCCGAGCATGCGCGCGCGGATCGCCGTGATGTGTCCGTCGGCGTCGCAGCCGGTGGTTATGTCGATCTCGATCGGGTGGCGTTTTGGGTGCAGTCTGAAACTCTCGGCCCGTGTCAGGCTGCACTTGACGGGTTTGCCGCACAATGCCGCCGCCAGCGACGTCTGCCCCTGAATGCTGAGGTCTTCCTTGCCGCCGAAGCCGCCGCCGTTGGAGACCAGCTCAACCTGCACGCGTTCGAGTTCCCAGCCGAGAATCTTGGCGACTTGCCGCTGATCGTCGAAGACGCCCTGCGTCTGGCTGAAGAGTTTGAGGCCGGCGACCAGGCCCTTGTCGTCGATGTTCGGAACGGCGATGCACGCCTCGGGCTCCATGAACATGTGCTCGATGCGCTGCGTCTTGTACGTGCCACTGACGACGTGGGCCGAGTTCTTCAGCGCCTCATCGACGTCGCCGCGCCGCAATACCGAATGCGACAGCAAATTGCCGTCCGGATGAATCCGTGGGGCGTCAGGTTTGAGGCCGTCGGCTGGCGAAGTGATCGGCGTACGGACTTCGTAGTCGATCTCGATCAATTGCGCCGCCGCACGAGCCGTGTCGGCATCATCCGCGACTACCACCGCCAGCACGTCACCGACGCAGCGCGTCTCCTCGCCAATCGCCACCAGAACCGGCCAGTCCTGCGCAATAAGGCCGATGTAGCGTTCGCCCGGCACATCGGTGGCGGTGATGACGCGATGGACACCGGGATGGGCGGCAGCGGGCGTTGTGTCGATCGCCTTGACGAGGGCACGCGGGTGGTCGCTGAAACGCAGCGCCGCGTGCAGCATGCCATCCACCTTGATGTCATTGACGTAGCGAAAGTCACCAAGCACCAGTGACGCGCCGCGATAGCGCGGCAGGGGCGTGCCGATCTTGCCGGATTTCTCTGTGGTCGGGGCCGCTTCGCCACGCCGTATGCGTGCCAGTAGCTGAATCGCCTCGACAATGCGCACATAGCCCGTGCAGCGGCAGAGGTGCGGCCGCAGGACTCTCAGAATCTCCGGCCGCGACGGATCGGGATTCTCATTCAGCAGGGCGGCCGTGCGCATGACGATGCCAGGCGTGCAGAAGCCGCACTGCGCCCCGCCCGTATGCACAAACGCCTCTGCGACTTGTTCGCGAAACCTTGCCTCCAATCCCTCGGCGGTGGTGACGTGCCGGCCGGCGACCTTGGCGACGGGGAGGCCGCAGGACAGCTTGGGCTTACCGTCGATCAACACCGTGCAGCAGCCGCAGGTCGCTTGCGGGGCACAACCGTTCTTCGGCGACGTGATGTCCAGATCATCGCGCAGCACGTCCAGCAGCTTGCGTCGCGGATCGAGCATCCGTGACACCGGCTGATCGTTCAGGACAAACGCAATCCGCTCTTTGGCAATTGACATGGCGTGATCGGCCTCATGGATAGGGTATTTGCGTGCGGGCAATGGTAGAACTGCCGCCGAGCCTTTGCAACCGGCGTTGCATCGTCCGCCCGGTTCATCGTATCATGCGACGATTAGCGCCGCATTTGGCGGCATCAGCATCGTGTCGCGCGATGAGGCCGACCTGGGTGGGTGGCACAGGCGTCTCGCCTGTGATCTGAGATGCGGCGACCTGGTGGAGAATCACAGGCGAGACGCCTGTGCCACCCCTGCACGGCGCGTAGATGCACCTGTGGGCGGTGAACACAAGTCACGAGGACTCACTATGAATGACGAAGCGTGCCCTTTCGGCCTCTGCCTGACTGATACGCAGGCCCGGCTGGAGGCTTCGCGGTGCCTGATGTGCGACGAGCCGCCCTGCGAGGCAGCCTGTCCAGTACATGTTCCGGTGAAACACTTCATTCGCGCGCTGCGGTTTGAGACGCCGCGGCGAGCGATCAACCTGATCCGCGAGCGCAACGTGCTGGCGGGTATTTGCGGGCTGGCGTGCCCGGTCGGGCAACTGTGCGTAGGAGCGTGTTCGAGCACCGAGCTCGATATGCCCATCGCGATTGGCGAGCTTCAGCACTACGCGGCAGTGACGGGGCTGCGCGTCGGACACAAACCGACCGTTGCGGCGGCAACGGGTAAGCGCGTGGCGATCATCGGCGGCGGGCCGTCGGGATTGTCGGCCGCGGCCGAGCTGGCGCGAAGCGGGCACCAAGTCGTCATCTTGGAGCGCAACCCGCGCGCGGGCGGCATCTGCACTTACGGCGTACCCGCCCATCGCGTGCCGCAGGAACTCGTGCAGGGTGAGGTCGACTACGTCCGCGGCCTCGGCGTTGAGATTCGCACGGGGGCGGAGTTGGGCGACGAGTACACACTCGACAGCCTGCACGCGGACGGTTTCGCGGCTGTCTACATTGCCACCGGTTTGCAACAGGCCGCCATGCCGCCGGTCAGCGGGGCCGAGCTCGACGGCGTCACCGATTGGAAGACGCTGCTCGACGGCCTGTCAGCGCACAACTTCGGCGAAGGCCCCCGGCCGCACATGCCGAAGAACGTGCTGATCGTCGGCGGCGGAAGCGTGGCGATGGATGTCGCCAGCGCCGCCTACACGCTCGGCGCCACCGAGGTGGACATCGTCTGCCTCGAAGCCCCGCGTGAGATGCCCGCCTATCACGACGAACTGTCGGAAGTCTGGGAAGAAGGAGCCCGCTTCCACACCCGCTCGATGCCGCTCGAAGTCACCGGCAAGGGCGGCAAGGTCACCGGCCTGCGCTGCACGCGCATCCGCTGGAAAGAGCCCGACAAGTTCGTGCCGGCCAACGCCGAGGCGATCGACGGTACGGAGTATTGGCTGCCCGGCGAACTGGTCGTGTTCGCGATCGGGGCGCGGCCGGCGGTGGATATCGCCAAGCTGCTGCCGGGCGTCAAGCTCGACCACACCGGACGCATCATCGCCGACGAACACGGCGCCACTTCGCGCGCCGGCGTCTTCGCGGGCGGCGATGCGATGGTCGCCGGTGGAACAACCATCGTCAAAGCCGTCGCCGAGGGCAAACACGCCGGGCAGGCCATCCACGAATACCTCGGAGGAGCGCAGTCATGATTACACATCAGCGCGACCTGACGACCGAATTCTGCGGCGTGCGTTTCCCGAACCCGTTCCTGCTGTCGGCAGCGCCGCCTTCGGATGATCTCGACATGGTGCGAGCCGCGTTCGAAGCCGGCTGGGGCGGAGCCGTGCTCAAGACCACGTCGGTCGAGACCGAGGCCGTGGACCTGGTCTATCCGATGATGAGCGCCATTCATTACGGCCGCGAACGCATCATCGGCCTCGGCAACATCGACCTGATCTCCGAGCACCATATCGACGTCGTCGAGCAACGCGCCGCCACGCTGAAGCGCGAGTACCCCGACCGCGTCGTGTCCGTCAGCATCATGGGGTCGAAGAAGGAAGAGTGGCAGACGCTCGTGAAGCGGCTTGAAGCCGCCGGCGTGGACATCATCGAATGCAGCTTCTCATGCCCGCAGGGCAGCATGGGCGAAGAACCCGGCGCCATGCTGGCCCAGAGCATCGACGCCACTGAACGCGTCGCCGGCTGGGTCAAGGAAGCGGCGCAGC
Source organism: Phycisphaerae bacterium (assembly GCA_016935035.1). Lineage (GTDB taxonomy): Bacteria > Planctomycetota > Phycisphaerae > UBA1845 > Fen-1342 > JAFGRR01. The sequence goes on from JAFGRR010000626.1 coordinate 6,506, forward strand.
GTTGCCCCGTCGTCATCAAGATCACGCCGCAAGTCACGAGCATTGTGAAGGTCGCCGAGGCGGTCAAACGCGGCGGTGCCGACGCGATCTGTGCGGCGAATACGATCCCGTCACTGATGGGCGTGGATGTCGATACGCTGGTCCCGTTCCCCAATGTGCAGGGCCGCAGCACGTACAGCGGCCTCTCGGGCCCGGCGACCAAGCCGATCACGCTGCGCACGCTGGCCGAGATCAGCAAGCACGTCGATATCCCGATCACCGCCACCGGCGGCCCGACGACCTGGCGCGACG
>JAFGRR010000627.1 GCA_016935035.1 Phycisphaerae bacterium
CGATCACCGGGCCAAACTCGCGCGTCGACCGGATGCCGACGAACAGCTCGCTGCCGAAGCCGCGCTCGGCCGGCTCGACGAACTCGACCACCAGCACACCCTCGACGTGAGCACTGGCCGAGTGTCGCTCGATCAGCCGGTCGATCTCGCGCCGCACGGTGTTGAGTTGGTTCGGCACGAACACGACCGCCGCCGCGTCGCTCTTGTGCACCACGTCGGGTGAGACGAGCTTGAGCACGACCTGGTCGCCGGGGAAGTTCGCGAGCGCATCGGGCGAGATCGTGCCGCCCTTGTTGACGAAGACGTGTCGCGGCGGCGTGATGGCGCCGACGATCTCGACGAGCTGGTAGACCTCATGCTCGTAGAGCTGCCGCCGGCCCTGTTCGTAGGCCCGCACCAGTGTTCGCTCAAACGCGTGCGCCTCGGCGCCAGACAGCCGGTCCTCGGACTCGACCAATTCGATCTGCTCGACGCCGGGCGTCTCATTTCCGGCGAGATGCTCGGTATCGAACGTGTCGATCCACTGCCGCACGGCGCGCGACGTGCCGCCGCGCTGCAAACCGTCGCGATAGGCGGCGGCGGCGTTGCGCCCAAAGCGGAACGCCCGCCGATTGACATCCACGATCTTCTGTCCCTTGGATGCGAACATCTGCGTGACCGTTTCTTCGATCGCACCGGGGTCAAGCTGGAGGAACAGCGACGTGGCGCCGAGCGCCACGATGTTCGCCGCGCGCGCCGATCCCGCCGCCCGCGCCAGCTTGTCCATGTCCAGCAGGACGTGCTGCGGGAACCGTGCGACCTGTTCGAGCACCTGCTCGATCGCGGGATAGTTATCCACATTCACGACGGCGTTCGTGCTGGCCACGATAACGCCGGCCTCGTTCAGAAACTGCACGTAGCGCAGCGCTTCGAGCGGCTCAACGGCCACGATGACATCCGCCTGTCCGATCGCGATCAGATCGCTGTGCAGTTCGTGATCGGCGATGCGCACGTGCGACTGCACGGCACCGCCGCGCTGCGACATGCCGTGCACTTCGGCCTGTTTGACCTGTAGACCGCGCTCCAACGCGGTCATTGATAGCCCCCGGGCGATGCTCAGGATACCCTGCCCGCCCACGCCAGCGAGTACGAGATTGTGCTCCACGATATCAACCCTCTTCGTTGTGTTGTCTCAAGCCGGCACCGCTGACGCCGGGTGAATTTACGGTGACTGACCAGCGAAACCGCCGGCTCACTAGGCGTCTGCGACCTGCTCACCGCACTCGGCGCACTTCGGCGTCGCATCAGCGACGGTCGCCTTCTTGGCGGGCTTGAGCTGAATGCACGGCCGGCGCGCCACCAGCACGGAAAGCCCGCGGTGGTTCACGGCCTTGGCCAGCAGCTCGACGTTGGCCTGATGGTTGCGCGGCAGCGGCTCGAACACGTGCATTTCCTTCACGCCCAAGCCGCGCAACAGCGCGATCAGTTGCTCGCCCGAAGCCATCGTCTCCTGCGCCCCGGTCATCGCCACCGTCGCGTTGTCGAGAATAATCACCGTCATGTTGGCGTCGGCACGCACGGCACCGATGAGTGGTGTCATGCCCGAGTGCGTGAATGTCGAATCGCCAATCGTGCAGAGAACAGGGAACGCCCCCGCCCGCGACGCGCCGTGCGCCATCGAGATCGACGCCCCCATGTCCACGCATGAGTGCACGGCCTTGTACGGCGCCAGCGCCCCCAGCGTGTAGCAGCCGATGTCGCTGAACAGGCTCGTGCTCGGGTGACCGGCGGTCGCGTCGATCAGGGCCTTGAACGTGTCCGCGTGCGGGCAACCGCGGCACAACTGCGGTGGACGGTTAACCAGGTTCTCCGCCGGTGGAATCGCCTGTCGATCCGGCAGACCGATGGCGGTCGCCACGATCTCGGGCGTCAGCTCACCATCCTGCTTCAGCGGCCCGACGAGCTTGCCGAGCACCTTCTTGCCAGGCAGCCCCAGCAGCCCCGTCAGACGCTGCTCGATGAATGGATACCCATCCTCGATCACCATGATCTCGTCACAGTGCGCGACCAGATCACGCACCAGCCCCAGCGGCAGCGGATAGGTCGAGATCTTGAGCAGCGAGTCCTCCGGCGTATCGCCCAGTGCCTCGCGCACGTAGTTGTACGCGATGCCGGCCGCGATAATGCCGCGCCGGCCGGCCAGGCTCAGCACGTTGTGCGGGCAATGCTGCGAGTAGTCCTGAATCTCGCCCTGCATGTCCAACAACCGGCGAAAACGGCGCCGCGCATTCGATGGCACGAGCGTCCAGTCGTTCGGGTCGGGCAGCGGCAGCGCCGTCTCATGCTTGGCCGCTTCTGATTCGCGCGTGGCATGGACATTGGCGCGGCTATGCGCCAGCCGCGTCACGATCCGCATCAGCACCGGCAGCTTGAGCTTCTCAGAAAGATCAAAGGCCTCGACCGTCATGTCGTAGGCCTCTTGCTGGTTCGCCGGTTCGAAGACGGGGATCTTGGCAAACTCGCCGTAATAGCGGCTGTCCTGTTCGTTCTGTGATGAGTGCATGCCCGGGTCGTCGGCTACGACGCACAGCATTCCGCCGTTGACACCTGTTATCGCGGAGTTCATGAACGGATCGGCCGCGACGTTGAGCCCGACGTGCTTCATGGTGACGATGGCGCGTTTGCCGGCGTATGACATGCCGAGCGCCTCTTCGTACGCCACCTTCTCGTTTGCTGACCAGCGGGCCCACACCCGCCCGGTACCTTGCGTCCGAGCCACGATCGTTTCGAAGATCTCGGTCGAGGGGGTCCCCGGGTAGGAGAACGCACCGGCGATGCCGGCATGAATCGCGCCCAGGGCAATGGCTTCATCTCCGAGCAGAAGCTCAGGTTTCACGAGGGATCTCCTGTGATGGTCGTGCTGACGCGGCATGCTTCCCGGCATGCCGGCAGCACGTCCAGGCTGCGAGAACTGTCCGTTGCGACCCCAATTGGAGCAATTGCCGCCGCCGTCGGGGGCGTGGCCTGTGTCATACTGCATCCACCCTGGGGTCACGCTCGCAGTATAGCGGCCGCCCCATGCGTTGCCATCCGGGCCAAGGCCAATCAGTGAATTCCGCGTCTCGCCGCGTTGCGAAAGCCGAATTTCCCCCGCCCCTAGTCCGCTCCCCACCCTGCCTCGCCGACCAGTTTGACGAACCGGCAACGGATACCCTCGTCGCGCTCCAACTTCCCGCCACGCCGAACGATGCGCACCAGCACCTGCTCCGTCCGATCGCCGACCGGAACCACAAGTCGCCCGCCCTCGGCCAGTTGCGCGCCCAACGCCTCGGGCACGCTCGGCGCGCCGGCCGTCACCATGATCGCATCGTACGGCGCGTACTCCGCCCAACCGACCGACCCATCGCCACAGCGGTAAGTCACGTTGGTCAGCCCGAGCCCGCGTACGCGGTCGGCGGCCTCGTTCATCAAGCGCAGATGCCATTCGACGGAATAAACGTGCGCGGCTAGATTTGCCAGAATCGCCGCTTGATACCCCGACCCCGTGCCGATCTCCAGCACCCGCTCGCCGCCCGTCAGGGCAAGCTGTTCGGTCATGCACGCCACCATGTACGGCTGCGAAATTGTCTGCCCGCAATCGATCGGAAACGCCCCGTCATCATACGCTTGGCCAATGGCCCCCGGCGGCATGAAACGTTCGCGCGGCACCCAGCGAAACGCATCAAGCACACGCGGCGACCTGATCCCGCGCCGTTCGATCTGCTCGCTGACCATCCGCGCACGTTCTGCGGCGTATCTCTCGATATCGGGGACATCTGACATGGCCCTGAGATCGTAGCTGCCGAAGCAGGTCCGACGCAAACGTGTATCGTCAGGCACTGAGGCCTGCCGCTACAGGCGGCACGTACACTGTCACCGTCAATTCAGGTCCGGCCAATTTGTCGACATCGCGCGCTCGGTCGCCGCCTCGACGAATCGGTCCAGCGACGAGACCGATGCCCGCGTCACGAGCCGGTCCATGTAACGTACCGATAGTGCGTTGATGCGCTCGTTCGTCAAGGCCACGCGAATCTTGTCCTGTAGCTCCGCGAACGGCGCGCAGCCACCCGCCACGACCTCGCCGCACTTCACGATGAAACAGCCCCGCTCCGTCTCGATCGGCGAACTGCACTGACCGGGGGAGAAGCCGAAGATTTGCCGGGTGGCCTCGTCGTACGGAGCTTGCAGCGGTTTCCCGATCATGCCCCAGGCGCCGCCCTCGCCGGCCATCAGCCCGCGCGAGTACTCGCGTGCCACTTCCTCGAACGGTTGTTGCGAGAGGGCCGCGTGTGCCGCGCGAATCCGCTCGCGCGCTGCCGTGCGCGCCTGCTCACGCTCATCCTCGCTGGCCAGCGCCCAACGCCGGCCTTCCGGCAGCATCGCGCGAAAGGGAATGTCGATCATGAACAACTCGCGCGAAGCCGGCTGGCTGAAACGTTCGGCGTGTTGTTCGTAGTATTCGAGCAGGTCGGCCCGGCGAACGTTGACCATCGGCATGAAATTCTGGCGGGCATAGTGATGCGCGACGATCTCGCGTTTCAGCAGCGCGCGGTATTGATCCGGTGTCACTCGATAGCGCGCCAGGTGCTGCTCGAAGCGCGCCTGGCTGCTTTCGAACTGCCGCGCCGTGAGCGTACCGATCTCGTTCTCGACGGCCGCATCCGCCGCCGCCTCCTGGTTCTCGCCAAGTTTTTTCATGGCCTCGGCATAGAGCACGATCGTCCCGATCTCCTGCTGCGCGCGTTGACGCAGCAGGTTGGCCAGTTGTGCCCTCCTGGTATCGAGTGGCGTATCGCGCGCGGCCACGATCTCGTCGCGCATGCCGTACAGCAGCTCGTCCGCTGTCAGCACCGTGTCATCCACCATCAGAATGTCCGGCTTGATGGATGCCGGGCCGGGTCGCGGCGAAGAGGTCCATCCGCTCGGATGACCGGCGTCCATCTCGGCGGCCGGCGTCGACTTGCTGTCCGGCATGACCTGCACCGGACCCGCATCAGCGACGGCCCCTGAGTGTCGCACGCCTGATCGACAGCCCGTTACCAGAAGTCCGAATATCACCAGTGCGCGGATAGTTTTCGACCACATACCGGGCAACTATAGCCGTGGCTGCCGCTGGGTCCAAGCCTCCCCGGCGGGCGCGCCCGGAATCCCGGCGCGGGACTTGACGACAGGCCCGGTCGATCGTAGTTTGGCAAGGACATTCGAGCGGCTTACGCCGCCGATGCGCCCGGGTGGCGGAATTGGCAGACGCGCCAGGTTGAGGGCCTGGTGAGGGTTATACCTCGTGCTGGTTCGAATCCAGTTCCGGGC
>JAFGRR010000628.1 GCA_016935035.1 Phycisphaerae bacterium
TGCCCGGACATGTGGTCCTGGTTGGCCGCGTCGATCTTGTTCGCCGCCATGATGACGGGGATTTCGAGCTTGCGGAGCATGGCGGCGATGGACTGGTCGAGCGGGGCCATGCCGTCGCGTGCGTCGACGACGAAGATGATGACGTTGGCTTGGCTGATGGCGTATTGAATCTGGGCTTCGACATGTTGCTCGAGATGGTCGTCGTCGACGATGCCGACGCCGCCGGTGTCCACCAGCTCGAAGTAGCGGTCCTCATGCTCGATGATCGCGGAGACGCGGTCGCGTGTGATGCCGGCGCGCGGGTCCACGATGCTGATGCGCTGACGCGCCAGCATGTTCAGAAGCGAACTCTTGCCCACATTGGGGCGTCCGATGATTACGACTACCGGTAATGCCATGGCAGGGATCATACGTGCGCCAGCGGCCGACGTACACTGCTGGGCCAATGTTGACGCGAGCCGTAGCGGCCGACGTCTCGTCGGCCGGCAAATCGCCAGTGGGGGCGGGGGTGTCAGGTTGAGGTGCTGCGCTACGCCACGAAACGTGAGGCACGCAAGCGGACCTTGCCGCTGAGCCGCTTGACGATGCGCTGTTGCAGGAAATCACGTGTGCAGACGAGGTCGCAATTCTTGGCACGCAATTGCCGGAGCGTCATGTCGGCCTCATCCGCGTCCCAGTATCCGCAGGCGTCGGTCACGACGGTGATGTTGCGATGCCTGAGCATCAGCCCCAGTGATAGCAGGCGGATGGTCACCTCGAGCGACACGCCGAAGAGCACGAACCGCTGGCTCGGCATCTCGGTCAGCAGACGGTCGAATTTCGGGTTTGTGAATGGGTCACGGTGGTTTTTGGCCAGAATGGCCTGTTGGTAGCGTCCGAGGACGTCCAACGCGACGCTGGGCGAATTGTCCGTGTCAATCAGCACACGGTCTGGCAGAAGTGTGTACGACGGCTTCTGCTGCCCCGCGGTTCCGAGCACGCACTCGGCGATCACGCGCCCCGCCACGTCCTTAGGGCGTCGGCTGTCGATACATGACAGCGTGGGCACTCTCGCCCAGCGTGCGTAGGCCATCAGGTGCTTGAGATTTCGAGTGAGTGCGTGGAGGTTGAGACTGGGACGTGCGCCCCGGGAATCCACGTAATCTCGTTGAGTACATACATCGACAAAGACTTCAGCCGAAGTGGCTTTCATCATGGCGAGACACTCCTCCAGGCCGTGACCAGGGGGGCTCCATCCACGGGTGCAGGGGCTCGCCGCTCCGTCCAGATCTGGACCGTTGATTGGACGTCGCGATGTGGGCCGTTGCGAGGCGTCGGCCAGGGCGGCCCTGCTTCCATCCTCTCCTGAAAATGCACCGTATTCTAGGGGCAGGGCGAGTGACGCGGCAACTATAAATATCTGTCAAATAAGGAGCTACGTCCGATATTCCTGAGTTTTATCGGAAGCTGCCGATCGCGATGTGATATATCTGTTTATATGTAGGCGCACAGGCCCAACGGGAGCGCGCCTTCGAGCGTCTTCACTAGTCCACGATCAGACCATTGACGGCCACTACGACGCCGAACGTGTCACCGTCTCCTATGAACTGGAAGGTGATCCTGTCGCCGCAGCCGAAGTCTTCGTCGCGACGCAGGATTTCCGAGGACGCGGCGGTGGCGAAGGTGCCCAGAGCATCGCGCTGTTCGGCGGCGTCGCTGAAGATCAGGCCCAAGTCATCGCAGTCGAACGTGAACTCCACGATCTCGCCGGGCTCGAGCTCGCCGGCACTCAGGCTCTCTCCCCCGAACAAACCCGCTACGAAGGCGCTCCAACTGCCACTGTCGTCGTCGAAACGGATATCGGGAACGACGTACCAGTCGGTGTCGTTGTAGATCTCGACCCTGATAGTGGTAAACCCGGGGATGTCGATGTTGATCGATTCCAGAGCGTCCAGCGAACAGCCGCTGGCGAGCAGAAACATGGCACACCCCATGGCCAAAACTGCGTGTCGTCGGTTCATGGTCAGCTCCCTTCGCGCGCGTGGACCTTCGGGCGGTTCGCGGTCATACTGTTCGAGCGGTCTGGCCATGTGAGCACAGTCACCCGCCCACATCGGCCGATGTATTCATAGACAGAGTGTAGTGGGGCCTGTGGTGCGCCACAACGGGAATGAGACCCGGGCGCGGTGCGGAGGTTGGTAAATGGCGTTGATGATTTCGGTGTCGGGCGTCCGGGGTCTGGTTGGCGAGACGCTCACGCCGGCCGTCGTGCTTCAATTCGCCCAGGCGCATGGGACCTTGCTCGACGGCGGACGAGTCGCCGTGGCACGTGATTCACGCCCCAGTGGCGAGATGTTCGCGGCAGCCGCCATGGCCGGCCTGATTGCCACCGGATGCAGCGTCACCGACATTGGCATCGCCATGACCCCGACGCTCGGGCGCGCCATCCGCGACGGTGAGTTCAAAGGCGGCCTGATGATCACGGCTAGCCACAATCCCGGGCAGTGGAACGGCCTGAAATTCCTCGATCATCACGGCCTGGCACCCGACGCCGAGCAGGTCCGCCGAATCCGCGAGATCCGCGACGGCGGCGGAGCGATGCACCTGAAGGATGGTTTTCAGCCGATCCATGTGGACGACGGCGCCGGGCAACGGCACGCGAAGGCGGTGCTGGATGCCATTGAGGTTGATCTCGCCCCGCTGCGCGATATTCGCGTCGTACTCGACAGCATCAATGGCGCCGGCTGTACTCACACGCCCGAGTTTCTTGCCGCCCTCGGCTGCGATGTCGTGCACGTCAACGGCACGCCGAACGGCGAGTTTGCCCATCCACCCGAGCCGATTGCCGAGAACGTCACCGACACGTGCAGCGCGGTGTGCGATACACAGGCCGCCGTCGGGTTCGTGCAGGATCCGGATGCCGACCGGCTCGCGATCATCGACGAGCACGGGCGGTTCATCGGCGAGGAATACACGCTGGCCCTGGCGGTCGAATCCGTGCTATCGCGTCGCAAGGGCGTCGTCGCCACCAATCTGAGCACCTCGCGTATGATCGACGATGTGGCGGCGCGGCATGGCGTGCGCGTCGTGCGCAGCCCGGTCGGTGAGGCGCACGTCGCTCGGGCCCTGATGGCCGAGAATGGCGTGATCGGCGGCGAAGGTAACGGCGGAGTAATCGACCTGCGGATTTCCCCCGTGCGCGACAGCCTCAGCGCCATGAGCCAGGTGCTGCAACTGATGGCGGCGACAGGCAAGACCATCAGCGAGTTGGTCGCCGGCCTGCCCGCGTATGCTGGCATCAAGGAGAAGATAACCTGTCCGCCGCAGCGCGCGGAGGCGGCGATAGAGGCGGTGGCGCGGGCATTCGCGGGTGAGAAGTTGAACAGGTCGGATGGCGTTCGCGTGGACTTTGCCGAAGGCTGGGTGCACCTGCGGGCGTCGAACACGGAGCCGATCGTGCGCATTATCTCTGAGGCCAAGGATGCGGATACGGCCCGTAGCCTGATAACCCGCATCAGCGAAGTTGCGCGGCTGTAGCGCGCGGCGATACCCGCGCGAGGCCGACCTGAGTGGAGTCTTCTGTTACGGTCGTGTCGGCGGAACCGAGTCGCGGATCCGGTTCCAAGCGTCGATCGACCTGACTTGACCAAAAACCGAAGTGGTGCGAAGCAATGAAGAAAGTGCGGACCTTCGTCGTGATTCCGTCCTTGCCGGAGCCGCTCGAGCCGCTACGGCAACTGGCGTACAACCTGTGGTGGACATGGACACCCGGCGCGATTGAGCTGTTTCGCCGGCTGGATTCCGACCTGTGGGAGGAAGTCCGGCACAACCCGGTCGGACTCCTGTGGCGGGTCAGCCAGGAGCGCCTTGAGGCGGCCGCCAACGATAAGGCGTACATCGCCCAGCTATGCCGACTTGCCGACCAGTTCTACATCTACCGCCACGGCCGGACCTGGTTTGATGAGAACCACGCGGACAAGAAGCAGGAGCTGGTCGCATACTTCTCGGCCGAGTTCGGGTTGCATGAGTGCCTGCCGGTTTATTCCGGCGGTTTGGGTGTGCTGGCCGGCGATCATCTTAAGAGTGCGTCTGACCTGGGCATCCCGCTCGTTGCCGTGGGGCTGATGTACCGCAGCGGCTACTTCGACCAGCAGCTCACCGAGGACGGGTGGCAGCTCGAAATCTACCCGGTCCATGACTTTCACCAGTGGCCGGCCACGCTGCTGAGGGACGACGCCGGGCAGCCGCGTCAGATTTCCGTGCCGATCGATCACCAGACGCTCAAGGCGCAAATCTGGCGTGTCGACGTCGGACGCGTCGGACTCTATCTGCTCGATGCCGACGTACCCGAGAATCCACCGGAACTACGCTCGATCACGTCGCGTCTTTACGGCGGCGACGCCGAGCTGCGCATGCGGCAGGAGATCCTGCTGGGTATTGGCGGTCTGCGGGCGTTGCGTGAGCTGGGGCTGACGCCGTCGGTGTGCCATATGAACGAAGGGCATGCAGCCTTTCTCGCGCTCGAACGTATCCGGCAGGTGATGGAGGAGCACAATCTGTCTTACACGGAGGCGTTTGAGGCGGTCTCGGGTGGGAATATCTTCACGACACATACGCCCGTCTCGGCGGGTATCGACCGCTTCGACCAGGCGCTGGTGCAGCGCAACCTCGGCTGGATGGCCGAGGCGCTCGGCATCCAGATTGGCGACCTGCTGAAACTCGGCCGCGAGAACGGCCAGTCGGATCACGGCAGCTTCTGCATGCCGTTGCTGGCCTTGCGCACGTCGCTTCGCAGCAACGCGGTAAGCGAACTGCACGGATCGGTCGCGCGGAACATGTGGCAGAGCTGTTGGCCGGATGTCCCCGCCGAGGAAGTGCCGATCGGCCACGTCACAAACGGTGTCCACACGCAGTTCTGGATCAGTCCGCAGATGGCCGAACTGTTCGATCAA
>JAFGRR010000629.1 GCA_016935035.1 Phycisphaerae bacterium
AAGTCGAAGACTACCTCAAGTACCGAAACGACATCCACTCACGCCAAAACACAAAGGCTGTCGCGTGAAGGTGAATAACGGTTTAGATGGCCCACTGGCCGTTGTTTGCCGATACCATGGAGACGGAAGGAAGCTGTCGGGGTCGCCGAGCGTGCGTGCTGATATGCAGACGGAACAGACGACCATCCTGGAACCTGAGAAGTCCGAAAGTGTGCCGGCGTCGCCGGCGAATGCCGCGGCATTCACAGAAAGCCCCGCGCCACGGACCGATAGTCTCGTGAGATCACCGCTGCGTGCCCTGTCGCGATTCCAACCACTGTCGGCGGACGAGTTCCTGGCGTTGCCCGAGACGCCGCTCATCGGCCAGCGCCGGCCGAGCTTCCTGCGTGACGCCGTCCTGTATCCGCAGATCTACCTCTGGTACGTGCTCTTCGCGTCGCTCGACATCATGGTGACATGGGTGGTGCTGCACTTCGGCGGGGCCGAGGTCAACCCGGCGGGCCAGTGGGTTATCGCTCGCTACAACCTCGCCGGACTCGTCGTCTACAAATTCGCGCTCGTCATGTTCGTCATCCTGATCTGCGAAATAGTCGGACGCAGGCGTGAGCGCATGGGACACCGCCTGGCCGAATGGGCGGTAGCGATAACCGCCATCCCCGTCGTGATCGGCCTGACGCAGCTCCTGCGTAGCGTGTTCATCCATCACGCCGAGATAGTCGAAGAAGTCACGCTGTAGATCGCACTCCACGACCGCGCGCCGCAGGACCGCAACCACTACTGGCTCGTGTCCCCAGCACGCCGCGTGACACCGGTTTCCCACCTGCGATATCGTCTTCATACCCAGACCGTCGGAGTTTTCCGGCCGGACACCGGAGCACTTCTATAATCCTCCAAGGCTCAGGTCGCCAGAACCCGCGTGCGCCGGAGCAGGCGAGCCGCAACGCGTTCAGAAACAGTTGGCCTAGAAGCATGGGCAGCACATGAGTATCAAGCAGGCACCCCAGACCGCATGTCGTCGCGACGCCCGCCAACGTCTCTTCACCGCCGAAGCGGCCAATCGCACCCTGGTTTACCTACGTCCGATCGTGCGGGATGTCGTCGATGAGTACCGGCGGCTCGAAGGCTGGCGAGCCGAACGCCGCTCGCTGATGGCGATCCGTCCGCGCGCACGGCGTGTGACCGATCTGCGCGTGCTGCTGGAGCGTGCCGTCGAACGTCTGACGGCCTTGCAGCAGGAAATCGCGGCGGTGGGTTGCGAGTTGAAGGACTGGGAGCGCGGGATCGTGGATTTCCCGTCCCTGCGCGACGGCTGTCGGGTCCATCTGTGCTGGCAATTGGGAGAGGCCGAGGTGGCGCATTGGCACGACCACGCCACCGGCATGTCCGGGCGTCAGCCGCTCCCCCCCGATTTCGACTAACCTCACTTGCAGGTGTTGCCACCCTCGAGCTTCTCAGTCTGACCCTCTTCGATTGCAGTGATCTGGGCCACACGCCTGGCGTGCCGGCCGCCCTCGAACTGCGTATCGAGCCAGAGCCTGACGATGCTCTGCGTCAAAGCGTCGCCAACCAGGTCCGCCGGCAAGCAGAGGATGTTTGCGTCATTGTGCCGCCGTGCCATCTGGGCCGTCAGTTCGTCGTGGCAAAGCGCCGCGCGAATTCCCCTGACCTTGTTGGCGGTGATGGACATGCCGATGCCGCTGCCACAGAAGAGTATGCCGCGTTCGACCTCGTGGCTGGCCACTGCCCGCGCCACGGCGAACCCAGGCCGGGTGTAGTCACAGGGCTTCCGCGAGTCGGTGCCATAGTCAGTGACATCGAATCCCAGCGAGGACAGAAGCGCCTTGACGCGTTCCTTGGCGTCAAAACCGCGGTGATCACTGCCAATCGCGATCTTCATGCAAACACTCCTGCACGCGGCGCAACACGGCTCGCTCGATCTGTACCGCGCATTCCCGGTACGCCGCCGGTCCGCCACCGATTGGGTCGGCGACCGGGCCATCCTTGTCCAGCAATTCGGTACGCCGCGCCACGTCCGGCGCGACATCCAGCACTTCCCGCAAGTGCTCGGCGGTCATAACGAATATGCGGTCAGCCCGCCGCAGCAGTTCCGGCGTGACTGGCTGGGACTGGTGCACGCCGGCATCAATGCCGCGTTGGGCCAGTTCGTCCATCGTTCCGGTCGAGGCCGGGCTGCCGGCCGCCGCGAATGTCCCCGCCGATGTGACACGGTAACCGGCCTGATCGAGTTCGCCAACTGAAATCCGCAAGGCGTCGGCGAGCCTCTGTCGAAAGAGGTACTCCGCCAGCGGCGAGCGGCAGGAGTTACCGGTGCAGACAAACAGCACTTCATCGCGTGCCATGCGCTCAATCACCCTTTCCGCGAGAACTCCGGCACGCAGCACGCGCCAGTTGTCACCGCGCACTTCAACGATTGTCGATGCTTCCGCGTGGCGTGTGCGTCCATCGTCGAGCGTGATGTCCGCCACACCGTCGAACGCGCGCCAGGCGGCTTCGAACTCGCGCGGCGGCGGTCGCCCGGCAGGATTCGCACTGCTGGCCACGACCGGCACGCCGGCGGCGGCCAGGATTTGCTGCACGATCGCATGATCCGGACAGCGTAGGCCAACGGCGTTGTCGCGATAGATGTCCGTAAGCCTCTCCGCCGGCACTTCAGACGCGATTGCAGCCGAACTAACGTCCGCTACCTCGCAAACGACCGTCAGCGGCCCCGGCCAGGCTTTGCGCGTCAGATGCCGCAGCACTGGCGACGGTGCGGGGACATATCGGCGTGCATCAGACGCGCGGCCGATATGGACCGTGAAAGGCTGCTGGTCGGCACGTCCCTTGGCGGCCCGCAGGCGTCTGACCGCGGCGGCATCGGCGGCGTTGGCCCCAATGCCGTAGACAGTCTCCGTTGGAAACACCACCAGCGCACCGTCGCGCAACGCGCTGGCGACGCGCGAGACCGTGTCGCCATAATCTCTTGCTAATGCTAAGCTTACGACCTCGGTCCGCATCGCACCCTTCCTGAGAAAATGGATTGTCACGCCCCCGCCGGACCATGTCAACCAAACGCCGACAATTCACCGCCGACGCCGTATTACGAGTCATTGTGTGGCGTCGAGTAACACCCCCAAGCCACTTGCACGTCGCGCGGCTGGCGCCGGTGTACAATCAGTCTTCGTATTCCTCGGCGTACATCTCGGGATATCTGCGCTCGCGAGCGGCCTCACGCACCATATCCTCTTGCCGGTCGGCGCGCCTCTTCATGATGTGTCGTACCGTCAGATTGACGCCGACGCCGATGACGATCCCAATCGCGCCCCACTCGTACACGAGTTTACAGACCATCCCGGCGCAGACCGCGGCGATCGCGGCCGCCGAGAACCAACTGAAGATCACCCAGATGGTGCGGGCGAGCTTGAGGTCAGCATCACCGCGCTGGAAGATGCGGTCGGCTGAGCCGGTCGCGATGATCGCCGCGAATGACACATAGGTCGTCGAGACCGGCAATCCCAGGCCCGAGGCGGAGGCAATCACGCTGGCCGAGATTGACAGAATGACGCACGCGCGCAGCGCGTCATAGTGCATCCGCTTGCCCT
>JAFGRR010000630.1 GCA_016935035.1 Phycisphaerae bacterium
CAGCAGCTTGTCGAGCGCCGCCTTGCGCGCGTCAACGTTGTCGGCGACGATCATCTCCTGGATCGCGAGCTGTCGCTCGCGTGTGGCGAAGAACATGTGCTCCGTGCGGCACAGGCCGATGCCCTGGGCGCCCATCTCGATGGCCTTGGCGGCGTCCTGCGGAGTGTCGGCGTTGGTGCGCACCAGCAGGTGACGGCGCTGGTCCGCCCAGCCCATCAGTGTCGCGAACTCCGGCGGTGCTTCGGGATCGACCAACTCAAGTTGCCCGACATAGAAGTCGCCGGTCGAGCCGTCGAGCGTAATGAACTCGCCGGCCTTGACGGTCTTGCCGTTGATGGTGAACTCGCCAGCGTCGTAGTTGATGCTGAGCGCTTCGCAACCGACGATGCAGCACTTGCCCCAGCCGCGCGCGACGACGGCGGCGTGCGAGGTCTTGCCGCCGGTCTGCGTCAGGATGCCCTTGGCGGCCTGCATGCCGCCCACATCCTCGGGGCTCGTCTCCTTGCGCACCAGGATGACCGCTTCACCGGCCGACTCCAGCTCTTCGGCGGTCTCGGCCGAGAAGGCCACCTTGCCGCAAGCGGCGCCTGGCACGGCGTTGATGCCCGAGCCGAGGAACGCTGCGTCCTTCTGAGCCTGCGTGACAGACGGACTGAAGACCGGGTAGAAGAGACGCTCGATGTCGGCGGCGGTGATGCGGGCCAGGGCCTGATCCTTGGTGATGACCGGCTTGCTGGCGGCGGCGACGTACTTCGCGGGTAGGAAGCCCTTCTTCGCCAGGCGCTTGGCCTCGGTGGGAGTCATTAGCGGCTGAGTCGCCTGCTCGACGGCGATGCGGAAGGCCGCCGTCGGCGTGCGCTTGCCCGTGCGGCATTGCAGCATGTAAAGCTTGCCATGCTCGAACGTGAACTCCAGGTCCTGCATCTCGCCGTAGTAGATCTCCAGCATTGCGCGCACCGCGCAGAGCTGGTCATAAATGTCCGGCATGATCTCGTTCAGGTCGGACAGGTGGATCGGGGTGCGGATGCCGGCCACAACGTCTTCGCCCTGGGCGTTGCGGAGCAGGTCGCCGTAGTACTCGTTGACGCCGCTGCTGGGGTCGCGGGTGAAGGCGACGCCCGTGCCGCTGTCGTCACCGGTGTTGCCGAAGACCATCTGCTGCACGTTGACGCCGGTGCCCTTGAGGTCGGTGATCTTCTCGACGCGGCGATAGGTGACGGCCTTGTCGGCGTTCCATGAAGCGAAGACGGCGTTGATGGCGCCGCGGAGTTGCTCCCACGGATCCTGCGGGAATCCCTTGCCGGTTTCCTCGACGAAGAAGGCCTTGAACTGGCCGCACAATTCCTCGAGCGCCTCGGCCGACAACTCGGTGTCGAGCTTGACGCCCATACGCTCCTTCATGTGGTGGAGCTTCTCTTCGAGGATGTCCTTGCTCAGGCCAACGACGACGGTCGAGTACATTTGCAGGAAGCGGCGGTATGAGTCCCATGCGAAACGCGGATTGCCGGTGGCTTCGGCGAGACCGACAACTGATTTGTCGGAGAGACCTAGATTCAGGATGGTCTCCATCATGCCGGGCATCGAACGCGCGGCACCGCTGCGCACGGAGACGAGCAGCGGGTTCTTGTGGTCGCCCAGCTTTTTCTTCGCGGCCTTTTCCAGCTTGGCGACATTCTGGCGGACCTCGGCTTCCATGCCGGGTGGCCAGGCAAAGTCATGTGTGGTGGCGTATTCACAAGCCTTGACGGTGATTGTGAAGCCGGCCGGCACCGGTAGCCCGATGGATGTCATCTCGGCCAGACCAGCACCCTTCCCACCGAGGAGAGCACGCTGGCTGCCGTTGCCTTCCGCCTTGCCCCCACCAAAGAAATAAACGTGTTTCTCTTTCATATGAGTTCCCTTTCCATACGGGGTAACGAGCCGCGCGTCACACGGTCACCAGTCCGCTTCCACGGCGACCGCCGAACGGGCCATCATAGAGAAATCTGCCCGCGCGGCCAGTCCCCGAGCGCAAGTGGTTTGCGTGGGGTGACGATGAGGGTGGGTGGATTAGCATGTTAAGGATTTGTTCAGTCGGGCCCGTAAGCGGTGACGAGAGGGAGTGCCGAATAGGTGAATGGAGAATGCACCGGAAGGATGGGGTGGGGGGTGTTACGGTAGCAGGCAGCTTAGGGATCGCCCAATACTGGGCGGGCTCTGAATATGCCAGCTCACTGCCGCTCGGGCTCTGATGGGGGCCCGCTTGCCGTTGCTCGGGCCCGGATGGTGGCTAGCGGATGGCCAGGACCAGGTTCAGGAGCAGGCTGATGCCGGCTACGATGGCGAGGATAATCACCAGGATGGATGTGGCACTGGTCGGCGGCGCGGCCGAGGCGGCGCCGCGGCCGCGGTTGAGGGTCGCGGGCTCGAGCGCGTCGCCAGTTGCCAGCGTGTCCAGCACATCCTGGTCCATCCGCTGTCGCGTATAGTGCGGCGGCTCGCCGCGCGCCAGCAGCGCCAGGTCGTGCAGCAATTCGCGGCAGCTCGGGTAACGCTCGTCGGCGGTCTTGGCCATCATCATCTCGATCATGGCGCCGCAGCCGGACGTCAGCTTGGTGTTGATGTGATCCGGCGGCGTCAGCGGCTCCTTGAGGTGCTTGTGCATGACAGCCGAGGGCGTAGGGGCCTCGAAGGGTACGCGGCCGGTGATCATGTGGTAGAAGGTGGCACCGAGCGAGTAGATGTCGGCGCGGTGGTCAATGTTGACCTCGCCGCGGATCTGTTCAGGGCTGATGTAGTAGGGGGTCCCGTAGGCGCGGCCGGCCTCGGCCATGGCGGCTTCGAGGTCGGTGGTTTCGCGGGCCAGACCCATGTCTGCCAGCTTGGCGACGCGCTGCTTGGTCAGCATGATGTTCTTGGGCTTCACATCGCGGTGGATGAAGCCGCGGTCATGCGCGTGTACCAGCGCCTCGGCCATCTGCATGACGATGTCGATCGCCTCGGTTTCCGGGTATACCTTGCCCTCGGCGATCTCGTCGTAGACGGTGCAGCCTTCGACGAACTCCATGACGAAGTAGTGAAAGCCGCCGGACTCGCCGACGTCGATGGCCTGCACGATGTTGTTGTGGCTGAGGGCGGCGGCGGCGCGTCCCTCGCGGTAGAAGCGCTCGACGAACTCCTTGTTCTTGCTGAGTCGTCGGGGCAAGACCTTAATGGCGACGATGCGGTCAAGGCTGAGCTGTTTGGCTCGGTATACGACGGCCATGGCCCCAGCGCCAACTTTCTTTTGAATCTGATAACCGGCGATCTGCTGAGCGGGGCGCCCGCCGGAATCCTCGCGCGAGCCGGTGAGCCGGGCCAGTTGTGTGCGTGTTAGAAAGCCCAGATCGACCATGATATCGCCAAGCGGGCGAATGCGTCCGTTCTTGGCAAGCTGGTCGCGCTGCTCGGCGGCGACGCGCACTTCCTCGCGAGTGGCGATTTGGCGGTCTACCACGAGACGCGCGATTTGGGTATCTTCCGAGGGGTCAGCCACGCGTTAGCCTTCCGGAGCGAGTGCACGCTGATCGGTGCTCGATGCGCCAAGTGAGTTCCGCAACAATAGTATGCACCAGTCCGACCGCGGTCAATCGTGTGGCTGGTGCCGAACTGACGAGGTTATCAACCATGCGTAAGCATCCGCAAGCCCGCAACGCTATTTCGGGACGTTGGCGAGCGCTGCTTTCATTGCTGACAGTCTTGGTCGCCGGCGCGATCGCGCCGGCCGTCGCAGTCGCCGCGCCGCGACCGGTAACCGACGAGTCGGTCGAGGACGCGATTCGCCGAGCCGTGGCCTTCATCAAGTCCCAGCGGAACGAGAACGGCCACTGGGAGGCGTCCGCCGCCGGGTCACAGTTCTATGGCGGCGACACCGGGTTGGCGCTGCTGGCGTTGCTGTATGCCGGCGAGAGCCCGCTTCAGAGCGACATGGATAAGTCACTCGGCTGGCTCGGCGAGCTCGACTTGTCCGAGACCTACACTATAGGTACTCGCGCACACGTGTTCGCGCTGGTGCCCGGAGGGAAATACCGTCGGATTCTCCAGCATGATGTCGATTGGCTGACGC
This sequence comes from Phycisphaerae bacterium, assembly GCA_016935035.1. Taxonomy (GTDB): domain Bacteria; phylum Planctomycetota; class Phycisphaerae; order UBA1845; family Fen-1342; genus JAFGRR01. Next base: position 4,085 of record JAFGRR010000630.1, read on the forward strand.
AGAACATCGCGAGCGGCGAATCGGACCACCCAGGCTCCTATGACTACCAGGAGCCGGGGAAACGCTACGACAATTCGAACAGCCAGTACGGCGTGCTGGGGATGTGGATGGCGAGCGACGCAGGTGTGAGTGTCGCGGGTACCTATTGGGAACTCGTGGCCGGGCACTGGCTGGGCGATCAGAACGGCGACGGCGGGTGGGGATACGGCAAACGTGACGGGACCACGGGCTCGATGACGGCCGCCGGCCTGGCCACCATGTACGTGGTGCTCGATCGCCAATACGTCGGGCGCCCGCGCGATGCTGCCCCGATCCATGGCGCGATTGACCGTGGCCTCGACTGGATCGGCACGCATTTCACAACGGACAATCCACAGGGCAAAGCGCAGTGGAAGTACTACTACATCTACGGCATTGAGCGCGTCGGTCGAGCCAGCGGATACAAGTACTTCCGAAACGTGGACTGGTTCCGCACCGGGGCGGCGGAGCTACTCGATCAGCAATTGCCCGAGGGTAACTGGAAAGGCACGGGCGGGGGCGGCTCATTCGACATGAGCGAGCTGCGCAACACCACGTTTGCCCTCATGTTCCTCTGTCACGGCCGTGCGCCGCTTCTGTTCAACAAGCTCGAGCACGTGATTGAGCCCGACAAGCCGGCTGAGACGGCCGTGGCCACCTCGGAAGAGCGTGTCGATAGCGACTGGACAATGGACCGGACGCCATCCAAGGAGCCGGAACCGGAATCGGAGAGCCGTCGCGATCAGCCGAGTCGCCGGCCGCGACGGCCGGAGCCCGAGCCGGAGTTTGAGGGCCCGATTCAGGACTGGAACAATAAGCCGCGCGACGTCGCCGGCCTGACGCGCTATGCCCAGGGCAGCCTCGAACGCCTGCTGAACTGGCAGATCGTACGGTTGGAGGGGCCGCTCGAGGACCTGATGGAAGCGCCCGTGCTCTACATGTGCGGTGAGATGGACTGGGAGTTTACGGACACCGAGGTTCAGAAGCTGCGCGACTACTGCCTGCGCGGCGGGATGATTCTCGGAGTGGCCCATCGGGGCAACCCGAAGTTCGCCGAGGGTTTTCGCAAGCTCGCCGCCCGCGCCTTTCCGGAGTACAAGTTCGAGCGGCTGCCGCCGGATCATCCGCTCTTCAGCGGCGACGTGCGCAGTGCTATCGAGAAGCCGCCGGAGTTGTATCAGATCAGCGGGGGCTTGCGGACGCTGATGCTGCTGAGCCCGGAGGACATCAGTGAGGCCTGGCACAAGTATCAACCGCGCTCGCGCGAGGCGGACTTCCAGCTCGGCGCGAACATCTTCCTGTACGCGACCGACAAGACCACGCAACGCAGCCGGTTGAAGACGCCGTTCATAGCGCCGATCCAGACGACCATCGATCGCGAAATCGTGGTGGCACGCATCAAGTACAACGGGCGTTGGAATCCCGAGCCGTACGGCTGGGATCGTCTGGCGTGCTATATGAACAACGAGGCGCATACGCGTTTGCGCGTGGATAACGGCATCACGCTTGACTCGCCGGAGCTGTTGAACTATCGCGTCGCGCACATAACGGGCAGCGACGCACTCGAACTGAGCGAGGTCGAGCGCGACGGGCTGCACAAGTTCCTGACCGGCGGCGGGACGCTCATCGCGGATGCCACCGGCGGCTCACGCGAGTTTACCGAGTCGCTGGAAGCGGTCCTGACTGGGCTGTTTCGTAAGGACCCGGAACGGCTGCCGGAGAACTCGGCGCTGATCAGCGGTGCCGGTCTGCCGGATGGTACGTCGCTCAAGGGGACGGAGTATCGGCGAAACGCCCGGCGTGAATCGGGCGGCCGCGACTATCCGCGTCTGATGGTCTACAAACGCGCCAGCCGCCTGCCAGTGATCTACTCACCGCTGGATATCAGTACGGGGCTGCTCGGCACGGACGTGTATAACTGCGTGGGCTACGAGGGCGAAAGCTCGATGCGGATCATGCGCAACCTGCTCCTGTACGGCAGCCTGTCGTCAATGGAACAGGCGCGCCTGGAGCGCGGCCACTAGCCGAATTGCGGCTAGCATCACGTACATTTGGCGTTCGGTAGTCAGAACAGAGCCCGAAGCGGAAGCGAGGGGCATATTGTCGTCGATTCTGAATGGCGAATCGCGAGTGGTGCATCGAAGAACCATCCGGACGCATCTTCAACGTTCCCTTTGTCCATGCTTGAATATGTCCCTTGCTTCCGCTTCGGGCTCTGATTCGCGGGAGAACGCCAAACACGGATTGGACGTCTTGTCGGGCGTCGTTCGATGGCGGCAGACACGTTAGACAGGGACTCTCGACTCTACCGCGGCACTACCCCCGTCGCTGCACGCAGGTGTTCTGTGGCGCTGGCTATGTGCGTGGTGATCAGCTCTATCTCCGTGGCCACAGCGGCTTGATCGCCGGCATCGATGGCGGCCTGAACACCCGGCAGCGGGCGAGCGGCGTAGCCGGAATCGGGGGCAACGCCGAAGAGAGTGTGCCGGTAGAAACCGGCGTCCGTGCTGGCGGGCATGTCCGTGTCGCGCAGGAAGGAACGCTCAGTCGCGCGCAGCTCGGCGTTGAGCTTGGTCAGGGCGGTAGGCGGCAGGTTCGCCAACGTCTCCCGCCGCAGCACTGTGTTTAACTCATTCGCGGCTTGCGTGAACGCGTCAAGCTCGAGCGCGCCAATAGCGGGTGGCACTGGCCGGTCGGCTTCCGCCAGTCGGCGCTTGAGGTCGTCAATAGTTGGCGATAGGGCGTCGGCGTAGCCGTTGAGGTTGTACGGGTGCACGTCGGCGTTGGCGAGCCGCAGCGCGGTCAGGGCTGTGAGTTGTGCCGCCGCACGGTGCCGCCGATAGCCGGGATCGCCGAAGCGTTCGAGCCAGGCGGTCGAATCGTAGATCGAGTGATACACACCGCCCGGCCCGCCGAAGCCGAAACCGGCAGCCGGCACGCCCAGGTGGAACAGGAACGTCTCATGATCCGAGCCGCCGCCCGGCACTCGAATACGCGGGTCGTGATCGGGCAATGCCTGCCAGGCGTCGTGGACGCTGCGTGACTCGTCATCGGGCGTCGGCACGTTGCGCATCACGTCCAGCAGCAACTCGGTCAACGTCGGCGACGCTGCCACCGAGAAGTTCGGTCCGCACGCCGCCACATCCTGGTTCAGATACGCCACGAGACCGCGCGAAAGCCGAACGCGATTGGCCATCGCCCACTCGGTCGAGCCAACGATGCCCCATTCCTCGGCGTCCCACGTGGCGAAGATGAGCGTGCGCCGCGGCGCATGTCCGTGCCCGGCGAGCGACGCGCAAAGCCGCGCGGCTTCCATCACGCTGACCACGCCGGAGACATTATCCGTGGCACCCGGTCCCCAGGCGTCACGATGCGCGCCGATGACGATGCACTCATCCGGGAAATCGCTGCCGGTAATCTGTCCGAGCGTGTTCCAGATCGGCCGGGTAGCGCCGTCGTGGGCGACGCTGACGCGTACGCGTGCGGGTCCGGGGCCGATGTGATAGCGGAATGGCAGGGCACCCTGCCAGTCCTGTGGGACGTCGACGCCGCTCACTTGGTTCAGCAGTTTGGCGGCGACGTCGGCGCGGATCGGTATGGTCGGGATGCTCGGCAAGTCGGTCGAAAGACCGGGCTCGCGGGTGTCGCCGGGCGGTCCCCAGCCCAACGAGCCGCGCTGGATGCCGAACTCGGGACGCATCGGTCCTTCGGGGTACACGTCACCGCGATAATAGCCGTCGTCGTGCGGATCGCAGTAGAGCAGGCAGGCGATCGCGCCGCGCTGCTGCACGTTGCGCACCTTGAGTCCGCGGAAGATCTCGCCGTAACGAGCGATCGCCACGCAGCCGTTCAGGTCGATGCCGCGCGCCGCGAGTTGGTCGAGGTCGCCGGGACGCCCATAGTTGACGTAGACGAGGGGGCCGCTGACGTCACCGGCGGCGGCGTAGCCGCACTCGGCCAGGAGGGGCAATGACGGATGGGACGATGGATCGCCGGGCAGGGCGGGTTCGAGCAGGTCGAGCGTCTCCTCGCGCGGCGTGAGCGAGCGCAGTTCAAGCCGCGTAACGTGCGGCAGGTAGACGCTGTGCTCGGTGACGCTGGTTTGCAGCCCCCAGGCGACCATCCGCTCGATGACGTAATCACGGGTACGGACCTGGGCTTCGGTGCCGGCGACGTGCGGGCGGGTGGCCAGCGTGCGCGAATGCTCGGCGATAGTCGCCGGGTCGGCCTGGTCGATTATCTTGCGTTCGAGTTCACGTTGTTCGACGCAACGGGCTGATGAGAAGCCGCGCAGAGTGGCGGGCTCGGGCGGGGGGCTGGTTGTGTGGTCACTCATGGGCTGGCCGATGCTATCCTTCGGGCACAATAGGGAAACCGCGGCTGTCGCGCGGGGGTGGCACAATCAGGCTGAACACCACGTTCGTGATCAGGGCCGCGACAAAAGCCAGCGGCAGATTGTACACGTGTACGCCGGTGGCCGCCTCGTTGTAAACGTTCGGCCAGATGATAGCCACTAGGAATCCGACTAGCATGCCGAGGACGCACCCGGTGTACGACGCACGCTTCCACATCAGCAGTAGAATGACCTGGGGCCCAAACGCTGCCCCGAGAATCGCCCAGCCGTAGGTCAGCACATACTCGTAGACGCGCACCTCCTGGTTGAGAACCGAGAGCACCGCGACAACGCCTATCAGGAGCACGGTCAGCCGGTTGATCGCCAGGTGTGATTTCTCCGGGCCGCGGTGGAAGATGCGGGCGTAGAGATCGTTGGCGGCGGAACTGGCGGCGACGACAAGCTGGCTGTCGGCGGTCGAGCAGATCGCGGCGAGCACCGCGGCCAGCACCAGCCCCGAGAGCATGGCCGGTAACATGTGCATCGCCGACAGGACGAGGCCGAGTTCACCGTAGATGTCCTTGTTGGCGAGCATGGGGGCGGTCCACTCGGCGCCGGCGTCGGCCATGGCGCGGGCGAAGAGCCCGACCGTGACGGCACCCCAGTACACCAATGCTCCCCAGACGACGGCGACGAAGCCGCCGATGAAGGCGTCTTCGCGGTCGCGCAGCGCCATGAAGCGGACCAGGACGTGCGGCTGGCCGGGATAGCCGAAGTTGATGCCGAGTGCGCCGTGTCCGAACAGGAACCCGACGAAGGCGAAGATGCCGGCACGCGGGCCGAATTCGAGGAGTTGCGGATCGACGTTGCGCAGGTGCGTCTCGATGAAGTGCCAGCCTCCGCCCACTGCCGAGTTCCAGATGTAGAGTGGGAAGATGACCAGCGTGCCGACCATCAACA
>JAFGRR010000631.1 GCA_016935035.1 Phycisphaerae bacterium
CGGATCAACCTGACGCGTGGCCGTCTGACACGTGTGGGTTGGAGCCAGCCTCGGTCGCCCGAGGGATCGCATGACGGACGTACCATTGCCTTCAAACAGCTACGGCTCACGCCGGATCGAACGCTGGAAGCGAAGATTGTTCTGATCGATGTGCCTGACCTTACCGTGCGTGAGTTGCCGGAACGCGTTCCTGTAGACCCGCTAATCACATGGGCACCGGGTGATAGCGGGTTCGCACATCTGTCTGCGAACGGCGTAGTGGCGGTGACCGATCGCGGCACCCTCACCACACGTGTTGTCGCGAAAGACTTTGGCGATGGTTCCGAATTGCGCGCGTTGGAGTGGTCTCCTGTCGGCGACCGCATCGCGGTGCTGATCGGTCGCGAGGACAATGGCACAGTCTGCCTCATCGATCCCAGCAGCGGGAGCCATCGTGCCATTCTGATGCGCGCCGATCTGGCGCCCAACGAGCACGGGCCATCTTTCTGTTGGGGACCTGGCGGCGAACAGCTTGCGGTCATGATTGACGGCACACTGACGACGGTCGACCTAAATGGCAAGCTTCTGCGGAGCTATGGCCATGCGACGGCCATTTACGGTTGGTCGGCAGATGGACACCACATTGCATACTGTCCCACAACGCCTGGGGATGAGCGGCACCTCTCGCTTGTGTCGGTGGCAAACGGTGGAACCATCGAAACGCCGGTCATCGGGGACACCACCTGCGCCATCTGGCACCCGCGGGACGCCCGGCTGGCCTGCTGGAACGTGCGTGACGACAGCATGAATCTGCTGGAACTCCGACCCGATGCGGGAAGAGTGTGCGTGCTGGATACGTACCCGCTGGGCTCGTACGTTGCTCCCTCCTGGATGTGTAAGAGCTCGCAGTCATCTCCCCCATGGGTGTCATCGTTGCCAGACGTGGCCGGGTGCTGGGAGTTCGAAATGACCCCGGATGGCGGCTCCGCGAAGCCCCCCGACTGCGCGTTCTTCGATCAGGTAGACAGGTTTGTCTCTTGGGAGCACTGGGAGGGCCGGTTTTCCATGAGGGTTTGGGGTGAGGTTGATGACCGGAACCTCACCCTCACCGGCGAAGGTTCCTATTACGGGGAGCGTGCAGAACTCAGCATCAATGCAACGATTGGGAGTGACGGGCTTGAGGGCCGCTACGAGTACTCTGGACTCTTTGAGGAAAGAGGTTCCTGGCGTGCGAGACGCGGCGAATGCCGAAAGGTCGCGGTGCACGTCAGACAGGGTGTAAACGACTGGAACGAATGGCAAGCCGTGACCTTCCATGCACTCGATCTGGTGAGAGATTGGATTGATGTCGAGGAAATCGTCGCCAGCGGTCCTCACGTGGCCCGCCATAGCCTCCGGCTAGGCAAGGAGGGCGAAAAACTCTGGGGAGGCGACGGCGTCAACGTAGCACCTGCGAGGCCACGGGGCGGTGACAGGTACACGTTCACAGTCCGATACACTGACGGTGTCTCGGAGACCCTCGAAGCAGAGGTCCTGCCGCTGCGAATCGGTTTCCCCAAGCTGTTGTCGCCACAGGAAGGAATGACGGTCGACGCGAAAGACCCGCAGTTTGAGTTTCGGTGGCAGCCACCTCCGACCGGTCAACCGAGTCGGTATCGCATCAGCGTTGTGGACAACGAAATGGAAGAAGAGGTCTGGTCAATCTACCTGCCGCCTAATCGAACATCCGCCCGCTTTAACGAAGACGGCAGCGCGAAACCCCTGCGAGCGGGCGCGGACTATAGGTGCACGGTTGGTGCGCACGATCCATGGTCGACAGGTCGCTTTCAGAACGTGACGCATGCGGGGTGTGAGTTCATGGCCAAGTGACGGTCGTATGGCGGGAATCCTCTGTTGAGTGAGGTTCGTCCGGCTGGCGTGCTCCAGTTGTGCGCGAATCGGAATACGCGAGCGGCATTAGATGTCGTCGGGTATCCTGGCGAGGACAATTCACCCAAAACAGCCGTGGTGGCGTGGTCAGGGGCGAGCCCCTCATTCTCGTGGATGCAGAAATGAAATCCGAGAAAGCACACAAGCGACAGCGGCAGGTCCCAGTGCCCACGGCCATGCTGACCATCGCCGGGCCTGAACGTGTGGACGAGGTCTTGCTGGATTCACGCGGTGTCGTCATCGGTCGTAACCAGAAGTGTGACGTCGTGCTCAAGAGCGAGCGCGTCTCACGCCGGCATGCACGCGTATTTCAGGACCCGTTCGGCCGCTGGATCATCGAGGATCTCGGCAGCGGCAACGGGGTGCTGGTCCACGGCGAACGCATCACGGCACACGCCATACTGCCCGGCGAGAAGATCGGCATCGGCCAGTACGTGCTGACGCTCACGCCAGCCATGACGGGGCAGATCGCACCTGATCCATCAATCGTGAAAGCGTCAACCACGCTGCTGGCCGAAAACGCGGATTTGGACGTGATTCACGAGGGCGCCACGCCCCCCGCGCCGCTCTCGCGAATCTGGTTGCAGGAACTCAACCGGATTGTCGACCGCCTGGGCCGGCTTGGCGACAAGTCGGAACTCTATCCGGAGGTCTGCCGCTGCCTGGCCAGTGCACCCGGGACGGCGGCTTTGGTGGTGCGGTTGCCGGGCAGCGCCGAGCCGTTGCCGATCTCCCCGGAGGTTGTCGCATGTCACGTTGGCGGCGGGGCAGAGGTGACAGCAGCGCAGGGAGTGACCGAGTTGCATCTCTCACGCCGCGTGCTGGAGGCCATTCGCCGGAGCGGACAGCCCGTCATGGCTCGCAGCGCTCACTCGGCCGACGAGGAGTTCGCGCTGACCATCGACGACGAGCGTGCGCCGCGCGCCGTCCTTTGCGCGCCGGTCAGCGACCTGCGCGAATCGGTTGACGCGTTGTATCTCGACGTGCCGGCCGACGACGAAGCGCGGGATGTCTTCGAGTTCTTGCAGGTGGTGGCGCGGCAAGTCCAGCTTGTCCGGAAGGTGTTGCTGTTCGGAGAGCTGAATGCCGAGCGGCGCGTCCTGGATCACCAGTTGGCCCAAGCCCGCAAGATTCAGGCACGCCTGACACCGAGCGAACCGCCCAGCCTGCCCGGCGTGGATGTGGCCCTGCACTACGAGCCGGCCATGTGGGTCGGCGGTGACTATTGCGACGTCTGGACTATGCCGGATCGTCGCCTGGCATTTGTCGTCGCGGACGTCTCCGGCAAGGGGCTGGGAGCGGCGATGGTCATGGCCAACCTTCAGGCGGCGCTGCGAACCGCAGCCGCCTTCTGCACCTGCCCGACCGCCACGATCGCGCACGTGAATACACACCTCGATCATTGCTCGACCGAGGAGGTCTTCGTAACGCTGTTCTTCGGCATCTATGACACTGCTTCCGGACGCCTGGAGTATGTCAACGCGGGTCACATTCCGCCGCTGGTTCTTACCGCCGCTGGCGAGATCGAGCCGTTTGACATGCCGGCTGACCGGGTACTCGGTGTCGCCGAGGCGACGTTCACGACGGAGACCAGGACGCTCGCACCTGGAGCGGGTCTTGTTCTCGTGACCGATGGGATCACCGAGGCATGCTCGCCAGACAATGAGCAGTTTGGCACCGAGCGGTTGGGAACGGCTATGCGAGGGGCTGGCGACCAATCGGCCCGGCAACTGGTCACCAGCGTCACAAATGCCGCTGCACGCCACCGCGACCACGGCCCACCGCAGGATGATGTCACCGTGTTCGCACTTGTGAGGAGTGGCGTTGACTTCGATCGCGCGCCGATTTAGCAGGGCGGCGTCACAGCATCGCGGGGGCTCCGGTGTTATGCCGCTTCGTGTGCACGATGCCCGGCACAATCGAGCCATCAGGAGATTTGCTTGCCTTGGCTGAAGTCCTGCATCCCAGGTGGCACGGGCGTCTCGCCCGTGACACCCCTACAGGATGCAGATAGCGTGACAGACTACATTAGCGTCGGCCGCGCTTGCGCGGGAAGCGGCTTCCGAGGGTCCGACGCGGGCGATTGATCGCCGGCGCGCTGGCCGCGGGTTCATGCCGTGGCGAGTGTTGCGGTGCGGGCTTGGCCGCTGGTCGTTCGACAACGGGCGACGCTCCGCGAGCCGATTCTGCCCTCTTCTGCACATGGCCGGATGCATCGACACGGTTGAGTTGCTGATCGATCAACATTTCGATGTCGGTCAGCTCTCGGCCCTGCTCCGGTGTCACGAACGTCAGTGCGTGGCCGGCATTGCCCATGCGTGCGGTGCGGCCGATGCGGTGAACATAAACGGCCGGGTCCGACGGAATGTCGAAGTTCACGATGTGAGACACGCCCGTGACGTCGAGTCCGCGCGAGGCGAGATCGGTCGCCACGAGGACCTTCAGCCGGCCGGCGCGCAGGTCGCTTAGCACGCGTGTGCGGCGCCCCTGGGCGAGGTCGCCGTGAATCTCCGCACAGTCCACGTTTGCCCGTGCGAGTTGTCGCGCGATCTTGGTCGCGCCGCGCTTGGTGCGCGTGAAGACAATAGCCAGGTGCGGCGTGGCGCGCTTGAGGAAGCCGCGCAGGGCCGCGAATTTGTCCTGTGCCTCGACGCTCATGTAGTCCTGCTTGACCTGGTCGACTGTTAGGCAGTCGGCGGAGACGTTGATCTCGACGGGGTCGCGCATCAGGCCGTACGCCAGCCGGCGTATATCCTCGGTCATCGTGGCTGACACGAACAGCGTCTGGCGCTCGCGGGCCACGCGTCCCATGATGCGGCGGATGTCGTCGCGGAAACCGATGTCGAGCATGCGGTCGACTTCGTCGAGTACGGCAAGCTTCACCCCACTCAGGTCCAGCGCGCCGCGCTGGATCAGGTCAAGGATGCGGCCGGGCGTGCCGACCACGATGTCGACTCCCTGCTTCAGCGCGCTCAGGTTGGCCCCGATGCCGGTGCCGCCGAAAACGACTAGTGTTCGAGGTGGCTTGGCGGGGGTCAGCATGTTCACATGCTCGCCGACCTGCGCCGCAAGCTCGCGCGTGGGCACGAGCACCAGCGCCTGTATTCCGCGGCCGGGCTGCACAAGTTGCAGTATGGGCAGCGTGAAGGCGGCGGTCTTGCCGGTGCCGGTGCGGGCCTGCCCGAGGCAGTCCCGACCCGCCAGCGCCGGCGGAATCAGTTCGCGCTGGATATCCGTCGGCGTCTGGTAACCAGCCCGCTCCAACGCGGTGAGCAACGGCTGGGACA
>JAFGRR010000632.1 GCA_016935035.1 Phycisphaerae bacterium
AGCACCATGCGAACCTACGCCTGGGGCCTCGACCTGGTCGGGCAACGCGATGGCCGCAGCCTGGCCGGTGCCGCCGGCATCGGCGGGCTGCTGGCGGTGCATGACGCGGACGATCCGAATGACGCCAACGACCCGGCCGGCGACTACGTCTTCTGCTACGACGCCAACGGCAACGTCGGCCAACTCGTGGACCTGACCGACCCGAACTGGACCACCTCCGCCATCGTCGCCCGCTACGCCTACGACCCCTACGGCAACGTCACCCAGTCCGCCGGCGACTACGCCGCCGAGAACCCGATCCGCTTCAGCACCAAGTACTGGGACGACGAGACCGGCTTCGGCTACTGGCTCCGGCGGTACTATTACCCGATAGTGGGACGGTGGCTGAATCGGGATCCGATTGGGGAAGACGGTGGCGATAATCTGTATGCCTTCTGCGTCAACAGTCCGGGCAACGCGATTGACCCGCTGGGGCACGAGACAATCGACGTTGCTCCCGGTTACACAGCAACACCGGATCCTCTGGAGACCTGGGATAAGACCGCTGGCCTTGCGTTGAAGTGCCCGAAGAAGGCGAAGGGACCCTACAAGCCTCCTCTTAACGATGCCGCACGCGCGATAATCGAGTTTGCCACCAAGATGGGTGTGTGTGACGCCGCCAATAAAGCAGCAACGCAGTCAGATCGCATAAAGAAAAACGGCGGTGTCAACATGAACAACGGCGGCACGATATGTGCTGTGAGATGCCGGTGTTCGTCGGGGCGGAGTACTGGACTGCGCGCGCATTGCCAGGGCAGCTCAAAGCCATTCCAAGACTGCCCGGATACGGGAGGGGCGTGTAATGAGTACTGCAAAGAGAAGGCAAGGAAGTAAGGGACACCATCATGAGAAAACTACCACTGCGATACATCATGGTGAGCACGGGAGCAGTCCTTGCACTCGCCGTTGCGTGGTTTGTCTGGCTGTCGTTCCAGCACCGCGCCGCCGTTCGTCTTGCGGACGAACTCGTCGCACGCTATCGCAGCGACTTCCGCTCACGACGGACCGGCGCCACGACGCCGGAAACTCGCGCGCTCTACGAGGCTGCGGCTTATACCCACGGCAATGGGCGCGTTGCACCCACACTCGAGGAGTTGCCCACGTTACAAGCGCTCGCCGGCTTCCTAGGCCAAGGGCCGCAAGATCTGCTGGACGACTGGCAACAATCCGACCCAACTGCTATCGAATCGCTGATAAGCGGGCCGGTTCCGGACAGAGGCATACCTTGCCAATACGCGACCAATGGGGCACTCGCGACGATGTGCATCGACATCTGCACGATCAGCAAGGTCATCAGGTTGCTACTCGCTGAAGCCGCGATTGCCCTGGACGGTGAGGACTTGCCCCGCGCGGCGTCGTACACTGCAGCGGCGGCGCAGCAAGTTGGTGTCCTGACACGCGGTAGCACGACGTTTGAAGCCCAAAGAAGTGCGAATCTCCTTGCCGCCATTTCGGCACTCGCTTCGCGAATCGGAACTGATGCGGAACGTCGAGCCGAGTTGTTCGCGCTCCTTGAGGCACGCGTCACTGAGCTAGATACGGCGCGCCAGGAAGCGGTCGTGACCTACGAAGCCGGCTGCTTGGCTGAGGAGCTACGCCGGGCCCTGACAGGGGGCGAACTGTACACACTGATTCCAGAGGAGCTGAACGCCGGTGCGGCCGACGCCGCGGCGGTGGCCGCACTGTGTGACGCGTTGCAGGAGGCGTCGACGGACCGCAGTTGGCCTAAATGGGAGAATGGGTTGTTGGCGACTCTGCAGCCGCATTTCCAGCGGCCGCACTCGGTCGCGTCCGAATGGGGACTGCGCTATGCGCCGGTCCTGCAGAAAACCCTCGGCGGCATTGGACAGAATTTGGCGTATTGCCGCGCCGTCGTCGACCAATTGAGCACACCAGCAGGATCCCAATCTGTCCACTGGCTAGCCGCGGACGGCAATATGACAGAAGTGGATCCGAACGACTCGGTCGCTGCTTTTCGGATGCTCGAATTTCAGGGAAGGCGCTGGAAGTTCTGAGGACTACAGCTATGACGATCGCGGCCAGTTGACGGCGGCCGAGTACTCGGCCGGCACGCCCGGCAGCGGTACACCCGATCCTAACCAGGACGTGACGTACGACTACGATCCGATCGGCAATCGCACGGAGCATCAGTATGATCTGACGCCGCCGGGTGAGCGGGAGGCCAGCTACAGCAGCAACGAGCTGAACCAGTACCTGCGGGTCTTGACCGAGGACACGGTCAACGGCGACGTGGCCCATCACCAATCGCGTGCGGTGCGAGCACGCACACGCTCCGCACCGTCCCGGCGGCCGCCTGAGCGCATCGCGACTCGATCACGTCGAACATAGCAGACACCTGTTGTCGGCTATATGGCACCGCGGCGGTGCCGGGCAACGGGTCACAATTTCGGGACGCCGCCGCCCATGTGCGGCGCTGGCCTGATCGATCGACGGGGCGGACCGCACCAGACTGGCACGCGTGACGTGTAGGGGGTTTGCGCCCAACGTGCGCGCTCAGTGCGGTGCCTACGCCACGGCGAGGTGGAGACACGTCATGCCACGTACCACGTCACTAGTTGTTGCGATGGTCATCTCTGCGCTGCTGGCCCTGCCGACGGGCGCCCGGGCCGACCTGCCCGACGACCAGTACATTCAGTATCTGATGCACGCGACGCCCGCCGACCCCAACAGCCCGGTAGTGTTCGGCGTGGCACTCACGCTGCAGGCCAGCGACGCCGATGGTGACGCGGTCGGCTGGGATGTCACGGCCGTCGACTTCACTGAGTACGACCCGAACGGCCTACCCGACAGAACGTGGGTTGAGAACAATCCGCACGTGCCCACCGCCGACGGCCTGTGGTGGATCGAGCACGCCGATGGTGAGAATCCGGAGCCGGCGGAGTTCGCCGAGCCGCCGCTGCTCGAAGGTCAGGCCGCAGCCAACAACTTCGGCGCGGAAGACCTGGATTACATGCTCGAGGGCTTGCAGTACTCCCCCCCGCCGGGTGGGGCCCCCTATACGAACACGGCGGCGCTCAACCACGAGTTTACGCTCGATGGCGAGAGTGAGCCGATTGAGTCGGGCGAGGCTGAGCCGGTCGAAATCCCGCCCTACAGCGATCCTCCGACAACCTAGTGCGATGTCCCGCGATCTCCATATTGCACTGACACGCAGAGCCGTGGTCGCTGGAGACAGGATCGCAGACCACATCAGTCGGGTTGATGCGCCTGCCCCCGCTGGTATCACCGCTGCTCAGGCGGCTTTTCGAGGAGTCTGAGGTTTGTCTGAATTCCATCGGCCAGTGCGTCGAACCGCTTCTGTCGGTAAGCGAGGTGTCCATCGGCTCGCAGGCTCGCCAGCGCCTGGTACGCCTCCTCCAGCAGAACACGCGCACAGGCGTCGTGGTCTTGCGTGTGGAACTTCATGTGCGCCGCCGCGAGATTCGACTGGCAGCGAGTTGCATCGTAGACCCGGTCGGCTACGTCGGGCTGCCGATTGGCGAGCTCGCTGTAGGCGTAGCAGGCACGCTCATAATGCGCCACAGCGCTATCGAGCTGGCCGTCCTGGCTGTAGGCCCGCCCCAGCCAGTCGTGGGCGTGGGCCACGTACTCAGTGTTTTGGAGATTGCTCGGATCTTGCGCGACGAGCCCCTCGCGGATGGTTACCGCCTCCTGGAAGTTCTTGACGGCGACCTCCATGTCACCTGTTTTCAAGGCAATCTGACCG
>JAFGRR010000633.1 GCA_016935035.1 Phycisphaerae bacterium
CTGGATCAATATCCAGCGAGGTGCCCCTTGAGGGGCAAGTAGATCGAACAAGAACCAGCAGTCTACGACTGCACTAACCATATGAGGACGCGCGATGAGACGTTACTCGATAGCCTTTCTGTTCCTGCTGCCGCTGGCCTGCACGAACGTTCCGCAGTTGGAGACAGTAACAACGGAAGACTCACTCCCACGAACGACAGCCTACATCAATGAAGACGAGTCAACCGTAACCGGCGGCAACGATGCGACGTCGGATTACGAGGAGACCGCGGACCTGGCCGAGCAGCAGGAGGCTGCCTACGTGCCCGACTCCACCGCCTACCTTGAGGAGGACGACGTCGTTCCTTGCAGCCCGTCCGGCAATGTCGTCCAGACACTTGTCGTGCCGGCCACGAATCCGTCGGGTGTGACATCGACCACGCTCGCCAACGGCGCCGTCTATGAGATCTGGGTAACAGGCACGTTCACTTTCGGCGTCAGCGGCAGCGTGACTCACAAGGCCGACGCCAATTACACGTATGAGTTTTACAGGCGAGTCTGGGGCTGGTACGAGTACCGTGAAGATGATTCCAACTTGAACCTGGTGATTGACGGCAAGTCGCTCGAGTGGCTGGGCACGACAGACTGTGTCAACTTTCGTCCCCATACTCGCAGTCCGTCGCACACGTACAAGCTGGAATACGTCGGACGTGGACAGCCGGTTCGGCTGAGCATCGCGGACAGCTATTACGGCGACAACAGCGGGTCACTCAACGTTACGATCGTCCGCGTTTACACACCACCGGTGTCGGAGACACTGACAGTTCGCGCATCCGGCGCCACTGTGCAATCATCGGCTTTGCAGTCAGGCGTGCGCTACGAGATTCGCTGCGAGGGCACGTATGTCTTTGGCCGAAGTGGCAGCGTAGTTCACGAAGCCGACGCCGAGTGGTCATACGACTACTACGACACGATCTGGGGCTGGTATGAACAGCGGCGTGACGATTCAAGCCTGGATCTTGAGATCAATGGAAGGTCGTATGACTGGCAAGGGACGACGGACGGCGTCAACTTCGCCGCCCACACGCGCAGCCCGTCGCACGTCTACCGAATCGAGTATGTCGGGCAGGGTCAGCCAATCGAGCTGCGGATCAAGGACAGTCACTACGGCGACAACGGCGGTTCCCTCACGGTGACCATAACGCCGCTATAGACGCCCGGGAACTCAGGGGGTTTCACGCGCACCAGGCCGTGATGGCCCATCGGCAGGTTGAATCAGCCTCCAGCGCGCCAACCAGTAGTTTTTGTCGCGGACCGCCGGATTGCCCGCCGTCAGTGTGACGGACCGGGCATCCGGCGGTGTTGGCTGAAGATGTTCGTCGACAAAGATCGCAATGGGTTCGCCCGATTTCATCGTGGGATATGTCGGCGTTATGACGACCTTCAGCACGACCGGCGTAAGGTCATCGGCGATCGAACGCCGCATGTCCACAACGGCCTGGATCTTGTAGGCGTCCACCTTCGGCGGGTTTATCTCGACGGCGTTCTCAATGTACGTAGCCATCTGCGAGACGGGCACGTCGAGGTAGGCGTAGGCTGGGAGGTGCGCGAACTGCGGCAGATGCTGCCGCGGCTTCGACCACTTCTCCCTGGGCGGCGCGATCGGCCCGAGCCCGCTCATGTTGAGCGGATCCAGGATCATCACGACGGGAACGAAGTCGTACCTGGTCTGATACGGGTACTCGTCGGCGAGCTTGTCATCGTCCGTGGTCTGCGGATCAGGCCTGGTTGGATCGTATGTCGGCTGATCCCGGAAGTCGTCCAACGCGTTGTTGCAGCCCCACGCCACGATGGCGGGACGGCGGTCACTCCCATCAGAGAGCAGGTCCGGACACACAATGAACCCATCAATGTTACCGATGTGCCAGAACGTCGAGCGGATCTCGCGCGTGCGCGCGTCAATGACCGAGAGACAGGTCTCCTGTGAACTGTGTTCTGATGCGACTGCGACAATCTCGGGGTGGCCGTCACCATCCACATCATCCAACGCCAGCAGCAAGCAACCCCACATTACGAGGTCGGCATCTGTTGTCTTCGGATCCGGCCAGGGCAGGTTGTCCCGATCACCCACAAACTGTCCCCATGAACGGATGCGCTCACCGTCCGCGTCGAATGCAATCAGGTTCTGCTCATCTTGCGGATATCGCAGCCCAACTACAACGTCAGGGTGCCCATCGGCATCAACGTCGGCAACGGTCGCGCTGCCATACAGTTCATCCTCGTCGTCGAAAATCTCGAAGTCGGAGGCCCCCTCATACCGCACCTTGAGGTAGTGCTTGTCGCGGTTGACGTCCGGGTCGACATACGCCGCTTGCACTACGCGCCCAGGCCTTGGTTCTGGCAACAGATTCCAGGCAGCGGTCAGCACAATCAAGATAGCGGCGACCGTCAGCGCTCCCTTGAGCAGTGCCGACCGCACAACGCGGCGTCTCCGCGCACCAGTCCGCACAGCCCGCCCATGGTCTAACGCCGCCTTGGTTTGCGCGACGGAGGCAAAGCGCCTGCCCGACTCCTTCGACATCAGCCGCATGGCAACGCTGGCCAGGCAGGCATCGACACCGGCCACGACTTGCCGTGGGTCGGGCGCGTCGTCGTCTAGTATCCGCCGGATTGTCGCTGTCGGTGTCTCGGCTTTGAACGGCGTGCGCCCGGTCAGCATCTCGTACAGCACGACGCCGGCCGAGTACAGGTCGGTACGGTGATCGATGTCCGCGTCGCCACGGGCCTGCTCGGGGCTCATATACTCGGGCGTGCCGAGAATCGAGTCGCCGACCGTCAGTTGCGTGTGCGACGATAGCATCCGCGCAATGCCGAAGTCGGCCAGTTTGACGGAGAGCGACGAAAGGGAAGATGAGGAAGGGACGAAGGGATGGAGGGACGAAGGGACGGAGGAACAACAAAGATCGCCGCCGGGTACCTCCTGACTATCGAACCCCATCGAGCCGTCGACCAGCGGCAGTGCATCAGCATCCGGCACCTGCGGGCAGAGAGCTGAAAGCTGATGGTTGAAAGCTGAGAGTTGCTCCCCCGCCAGTAGGATGTTCGACGACTTGATATCCCGGTGAATCAGCCCTGCGTCGTGTGCCGCCGCCAGGCCGGCCAACATCTGCCGGAAGATCTCGCGCGCCAGTTCCGCCGGCAGCGGGCCGCTCTGGGCGATGAGCTGCGCCAGACTTAGGCCGCGCACGCATTCCATCACGATGTAATGAACGCCGCGAATCTGCCCGACGCCGTATACCGTCAGAACGTTCGGGTGTTGGAGCGCACCGGCCGCCTTGGCCTCGCGTTCAAAACGTGCCAGCGCGACCGGATCATGGGCCAGTTCGGGCCGCAGGATCTTGATGGCCACACGGCGGTTGAGGCGTGGATCATGCCCCTCCAGCACCACGCCCATGCCGCCCTCGCCCAGCACGCC
>JAFGRR010000634.1 GCA_016935035.1 Phycisphaerae bacterium
CAAGGAGTATGACGCGTTGCCCGGCACGCTGGTCGTGCGTGAGTTGCGTTATCGCGTCACTCGGCGTGGTTACCGCTCGCGACGGATCACGCTGGTGACGACGCTGCTGGACGCCGAGGCGTATCCGGTCGCCGAGTTGGCGGAACTGTACCATCGGCGTTGGCAGGCGGAGCTGAACCTGCGGCACCTGAAGGACACGCTCGGCATGCGTGTGTTGCGTAGCAAGAGTGTTGCGGGTGTCGAGCGGGAACTGCTGGCGTTCGCGCTGGTTTACAACCTGATCTGCGCGGTGATGACCGTGATCGCATTGCACCTGGAGACGACGCCGGAACGTGTCAGCCTGATCGACGTGCTGCGTCTGCTGCGGTACGGCTTGATGAACGTGACACCTGCCATCGCCACGATCACGCTGAACCCCAACCGCCCCGGCCGCCACCAGCCGCGTGTGGTCAAACGCCGGCCGTTAGGATACTCTCGCATGACAAGGCCGCGTGCCGAACTGAAACGTGAACTGATGAAAACCAGCAGCCCTCAACTTAATGGCGTTCGCGCCGCCCGCCTTTTTTCGCGAATCCGTGAATAATGCTCTTGTCGCCATAAGCCGGTCTGGTACGCTACAAGGGAGAGTATATCGAGCAGACGTAGGGACCCAAGGGGCTGCGCAGGTGCGCAGCCCGGTCAAGATCGAACACGGCGCGGGCCGAACGCACATCAGTGATCCGCGCGGCCCCAGGGCGAGAGAGAGACACGAGTGAACGACCAGCAAAAGAAGCTGCTTCTCGCTATCGGTCTTTTGGTCATCGCGGTTGGCTGTTACATCTGGTTCAATCGCCGCGGCGACGGGCTGTCCAGCAGTATCAAGTACGTCTGCGTCGCCACGGGTGAACGCTTCAGCATCCCTCGGGATGATGTGAATGCGACGCCATGGATTAACCCCAAAACGAAAGAATACACGTTGTTCCCAGTGGTGGAGCGTGATGGAAAGCTGTACGTGCATCCCCGCTACGGCGAGACGCTCCGAACAGATCCCAAGATAAGCGAGGTAAACAAGTATGTGGATACTCGCACACTTGAAGTCCGTGCCGAGCCCGAGTCCAGCCGACCGTAACAGCGTACACCGGCGGACTCGTGGCGGATTCACGCTCATCGAGCTGCTGGTGGTTGTCGCGATTCTCGCGCTGCTGATGTCGATTCTGCTGCCGAGCCTGTCATGCGCACGCGAGGCGGCGCGCAAGGTCGTCTGCGGCACGACGCTTAACGGCTTCGGCAAGTCGCTGATGCTTTACATGACGGACAACGACGACTGGATCCCCGGCGTCAACACCAGCGCGGTGGCGCTCCGGGCCAAGCAGTATTCGGCGGGCGCTGGTGGTGAGAACATCAAGAAGCCGGAGTTGCCCGTCCAGTCCTTCGACTGGATCTCGCCGCTGATCAAGTACTCCGACACGGAGCTACCCGCGAGCCGGGCCGAACGCTGGGAGAACATCTGGCAGAAGCGCTGGGCGTGCCCTTCACGTTTCAACGTCAAGTCGACGCTTCACGGCTCGGCTCCCGACATGGCTGACTTCCAGAAGATCAACTGGAAGGCGTGCAGCTACCTGATGTCGACCTGGTTCTCGTGCTGGGGCAAGGATGCGAATCGTCGAATCGGCCGCATGGAGCTCTTCAACACCCCGCTGCCGATCATTCGTCCAGGCACCACGTGGGAAGTTGACAGTCTCGACTACATCAGTCGCATAGACCGCGTCGGCCCGGCCGGACGGAAGGTCTTCGCGGCGGATGGGATGCGTTATCTTCCAAGCGGTGATGCGCCGCTCGACCACGATGTCAGCCCGTTCTCCTTCACGTTCGGTGCGTTCACCTCTTCGGGTGCCTGGTGGTACGGATCGACGGCCTATGGCCCGAAGAACAGCACTCAGACATATGGCGGCCAGTCGGTGTCGTGGGGCTCGTCCGGTAACACGGAAGGCAAGAACCTGCCGTTGTCCTACCGCCACGGTTGTGGATCCCCGGGGTCAGGAGCGGCCCAGGACAACAGGGGTACGATCAACGCCGTGTATTTCGACGGTCACGTCGAGACCCTGGGCGACCGGGCGAGTCGAGAGATTCACCTCTGGTATCCCAGTGGCTCGGTTGTCACGAAGACAGAAGGCATGACGTCGTCCAACGTGGGCGACATCATTCCATAACTCGGGCGCTGGCCCATAGTTGTCGAGAGCAGGACCCGCTCGGATGAGCGGGCTGAGAGTAGGTGGGCGTGATAATCAGGCGGCACGACCGCAGGATCGTGCTGGGCCTCGTCACGTGTTACTCAGGCGGAGAGAAGCTGTCGCGGTGTGGCCCCATGGGGATTCGGACCATGTCGCGACCGGGCACTTCAGCGAAAAAACACAGCATCTTCATGCGGCGAATGCACACGGCGCGGTATGATGGTGTCAGGCGATCCTCCACCACTATCAGGAGGATGCGGCCGAGTATTAACAACCAGTCATGGTGGGCGTGCCAGATTAGTCTGGAGCTAGGTGAGAGGACCTTGGAAAGGAGACATCCATGAGGAAGGTGCAACTAGGAATCGTGGTGCTAGCACTATTGGTGGCACCCGCGCTGGCGCAAGACAGCGTGTCGAAGAATCTCGGCGGACTGCCGGGTGACGCGCTAAATCCGTACAACGACGCCACGGCGCTCAACGGCAGCGAGCAGTGCGCTGATTACGTCGTCGATCTGGTGCCGTTCACGACCTCCTGGGAGACGGAATTCGCGATCGCCCCGATTGTCAAATCAAGCAAAGTCACCGGAGAGTACTTCAACGCGCTGATCTCGGCCCAGTCGATGAGCCGCCTGCACGCGCAGAATGTAATGCCCCCGGTGCCGACGTATGGCGAGTGGGTCTCGGCGCCCGGCTTCGGCGTGCATCCCACAGAGAACCTCCCGCCCGCCCCGCTTGCGGCCCCGGCCAGCACGAATCAGTTCGGCGTGGTGTTCGCGGAGTTCGAGAGTCTGTGGAATGGCGCGATCGGCGCCGTGGTCAACTATGACCCGGATGCGTCGAACCGCCTGTTCGTGCACCGCGTCGTAGCGGCCGGCAATGGCCACAACGCAGCCGAAGAACGTTCAACCATCAACATCGGTGCTGTCGACGAATTCGGCAATGTGATGCTTCGCTCTGATGACTACAGCCTTACCGGTCCGAACCCGATTACGAACGACAACATCTTCGGCGTCCCGATGCTCGGGCGTAATTGTGCCGTCCGCAACGTTATCGACGCCTCCGGCGCGTCGGATGTCGGAACGTGGATCGTACAGAGTTCCGCCACGGCTCACAGCACTCCGAACATCGGTCCTGCTGGTGTCTTCGGCGTGCCTTACTACATCGGTGTCAACTACAACAGCCAGTATATCTACGGTGCCACGAACCCGCCCGCCGGGACATTGACGCACCTGGCCACGACTCCGCTTGTCACCAGCACACGCGGTACTCTCTCATACATGACCAAGAACCACCCGTGTCTGGGCGGTACGCACGGCACGCTTGGCATTCTCGGCTATAGCACCGACATCTGCGACACCATGAACCTCTGGGCGGTCGACGCGGCTGGGAACGTCGTGGCGGGCAGCCCCACGGCGCTGGTCCTTCCGCTGGTGGTGACCGACTTCACCGATGGCGTCACCAATACCGGCACGCTTAATGAGTTCGACCACTACCACAGCCAGGTCGGTTTCAACGGTGGCAATGGACAGATTGCTCTCAACATCGACCAAGCCGGCCACCTGATGGCCGCCGCGGTTGTGTACCAGCCCGTTCAAGCCATGAACAACCCGGCCAACTACATCGCGATGGCCCGTATCAGCCCGAGCTGCGCCGTTGACTGGTCGATTGTGGCCTACTCAAGCAACCTGGCCATCGGCGCGTGGGAAACCGGCAAGCCGATCCTCGATGGTCCCGGCGGCAACATGATCGGTCGCCTGACGCACATGGATCAGGTCACCGGCGGAAGCCCGGGCGGCCCGTCGATGTCGGCCCCGATGATCGACTCGGTCGGCAACGTGTGGTTCATCGCCGCCGTCGCGCTGTATAAGACCGACCTTCAGGGTCAGCCCTGGACCGACTATGACTCAGCGCTGATCCGCGCCGTCTACACGCCGAACTGGCAGGGCGGCCCGAACCCGGGCTGGGAGCTCGAGCTCGTTCTCGAACTCGGCAGCACGTTCGTGGGCGCCAACTCCGGCTTGCCGTGGCAGATTTCCTTCATGGGCATCGCCGACAGCAACTCGGTTTCGTCCGGGACGGCTTGGTCGTCCAATATCTGTGAGAAGGCCTATCGCGGTCTGGATCCGGCTCCGGATCTCGAAACCGCCGATCCGACGTCGTTGGGCGGTCTCGTTATCAGCACTGAGATCACGTACGACATCGATGGCGACAACAGGTTCAATGACCCGACTTCATCCAACTATGACCCGGCGTATCCCGCGGACGAAGGATACAACGTCCTGCTCTACATCGCCCCGAATCAACAGGCCGGCGAGCCGTATCTGTGCGGCGACGCCGACTGCGACGGCAGCGTGGACGTGTTCGACATCGACGCGTTCGTGATGGCTATCACGAGCCTGCCGACGTACAACGCACTGTACGGCTGTGCCAACAACTGCGATACGAACTGTGACAACGCCGTCGACGTGTTCGATATCGACACGTTTGTGGGCGCTATCACGGGTGCCGCGTGCGATTGCTCGCAGTACTAGGCGGCATCGCTCGTAAGTTCAAATGCCAGTAGACTTTAGGCCGGCCGGCGGGAGCATCCGCCGGCCGGTCTTTGTTCGGTTTTTTCTTTGATCCGTGGGTTGGGGCGGCAATAATACTGATATAGCCCGCCCTGGTGTAGTTGCCGGACGATAGTCGCGAACCGGGCCGGGATGCGTAGCCGGGTCTACAATCTGGCCGTCGGAAGGCAACCGCGGTCCGGAGGAGCGTTTACATGCTAACAGCGACGAGACGACCTTTCGTGGCGTTTGGGGTTTTGCTGGTGCTGGGCCAAGCCAGTGCCCAGTGGGATCCCAGCAACGGTGATTGGGGAAAGACAGCCCCGACCGACGTGCGCGTGATGACGTGGAACACGCTTAGCCACATAGAGCCCGGAGCGGATATGTCCGAAGGGCTGTATTCATGGTGCGCGCTGGCGCGCATCGTCGCCGCCATGCAGCCAGATATCCTTCTCATCCAGGAGGGCGGCGACAGCACTTCGCAGTCGGCCCTGCTCAGCACGTTTGACAAGTTCCTCCACGGCGGCACCGGCGTCGGTGCGTATGTGCAGAAGTACGCCCCTGGGTATGACCTGCCGTACATATACGTCAGCTCGCTGAGCGACGGATACAACCGCAATGTGATTCTCAGTGTGTTTCCGTTCGGCGACCTTAACGGCGATACTGTGAGCCAGCGCCCCGACATCTCTTACGTAACGCAAGACGAATACGCACCCGGCGGCTCAGGCGGTATCCGTGGCTTCATGTTCGTCGAGTTGGATCTGCCCAACGGGACTTACGCCGGCGACATGGCCGTCGGAAACGCCCACCTGAAGGCATACTTTGGCACAGAAGAGCACCAGCAGCGCGTCACGGCCGCCAAGAACGTCGCTTATACCATCGACTATCTTTTCAATGGCGCCGGCACCGGCATTCCCGACCCGCACAGTAAGATCATCGACAACCCCGCCGCCACCACCATCCTCGATGCCAATACGCCTGTCATCGTCGGCGGCGACTGGAACGAGGATGAGAGCAAGAGCATGTCCCAGTACGGCGAGAAGGGCCCCGCCGGCTGGCTAACACAGGCTCAATACAGCGGTGGAACCGATGGGACCGATCGCGATCGGACGGACATGACCTACGATGACGCTCGCAACCCGTACAACAACGACCGCAGCACGCAGTCCAGCAGCAAACTCGATTACATCGCCTGGCAGGACAGCATCGCGACTGTGCGGCGGGCATTCATCTTCAACTCTTCGATGTCCTCGAGTTGGTATCCGCCGGAGGTTGCCAGCTTCCAGATTCCGAGCCTGGCATCCTCGTTGGCTTCCGACCACCGCCCGGTCATCGCCGACATGATTCTGCCGCTGGCGAATCTCCCCGACTACACGCTGACCGTGAATGTCTCGGGCCAGGGCGATGTGCTGCTGGACCCGACCGGCGGCACCTACCCGCCGTACTCAACTGTTGACCTGACGGCCGATCCGGCCGACGGATGGTACTTCATCGAGTGGCAGGGTGATCTGACCGGATACGAGAGTTACGAGTCGCTCTTGATGGACTCCAACAAGACTGTGACGGCCATCTTCTCACAGACGCCGCCGCCGACCTACACGCTTACCGTGGACATCGTTGGCCAGGGCAGCGTCACAGTTGATCCGCCGGACGGGCCGTATCGCGACGACGTCACTGTCGAACTGGCCGCCGACGCCGATCCGTACTGGTTCTTTGATCACTGGGAGGGCGATCTCACCGGCGACACAAACCCCGAGTACGTTCCGATGATCGCCGACAAGCACGTGACAGCCGTGTTCGAGCCGATCTACTATTGCGGCGACGCCAACTGCGATCGATCGGTGGACGTCTTCGACATCGACGCGTTCGTGCTGGCCCTGACGTGGCCGTACGAGTGGATATACAACTACCCCGATTGTGACCTGATCGCGAACTGTGACACGAACCGCGACGGCACGGTCGACGTGTTCGACGTCGACTCGTTCGTCGCCGTGATCACAGGCGCCGGGGAGTGCGGGCAGTAGCCGGCGCGGCGTTGATAGAGACATCAAGACGAGGCGCCGTTCGGCCTGAGCAGGCCGGGCGGCGCCTTTCCTATTGGTGGCGGTCGGCGTTGTGCCGGCCTGGACACGGTGTCGGTGGGGCATCGCTCGGCAGCGGGACGCGGTTGTGGGCGTCAAGATGCTCAAGGTGCTCAAGCGCGCGCCCCCCGTTGATGGGATTCTTGGCCCTGGCGCGGCGTGAGGCGAAGGCGGCCAAGCGCGCGCCACCCCGTTTGGCCGCCTTGGTTATGGGACGTCACGCGCTCACGCGGCTGTGCGGTGGCCCGGTGGCTGGGCGCGAGTTGGACGTTCGCGGCGGGTTTGCGATACGCTGGCGAGAACGTGATGCTCGAGCTGATAGGAATACCGCTCATTACAGGGATGCTAGGATCGGCCAACGCCGA
>JAFGRR010000635.1 GCA_016935035.1 Phycisphaerae bacterium
AACCCCTGAGGAATCTTCACTTGTCAAAGATCAACTTCACAAAATTCTTCTACTTCACACTTGACTGGCCATAGCTGGTCTCCGGTTGCCTGACATAGATGATAGTACCGCCCCGGGGAGTGGCGCCCGAGTGGTGCCGGGCCGGGTAGCCGGGGAATTCGTGTTTTGGCGCCGGAATGGGCCGGGGATGACGCTTACCCGAGTGTGCTGAAATAGCGCGACGCGCGGCCGAGGCAGTGCGTCAGCCGCTCGACGGCGCGCGTGCCGAGTCGTCGGACGGCGTCCTCGCTGCGGTCGAGCTGCGCGGCGACGTCGCGCAGCGGTTCCTGGTTGATGTACAGGCGTTGGATGACGACGCGGTAGTCATCGGGCAGGCGCGCGATGCAGGTTTGCATGGCGGCGAGGGCGTCCTCGTGGCGCATTACGCCGCTGGGGCTGGGGATCTTGGCCATGCAGCGTGCGAGCAGTGAGTTTTGGGCCTCGGTTGATCCGGCGCGGGCGGTGATTTCGCGCGTGGCGTCGCGTTTCTCGCGTCGCCAGTGGCGCACCTGGTCGATGAAGCGGTTTGAGATGATGCGCGTGGCCCAATGGTAGAAGGAATCGGGGCCGCGTGGCTCGAAGTTTGCGATGGTCCTGGCGATTTCGATGTATGCTTCCTGAAGGATGTCATCGGCGTCGATCTTGCCTTGCCAGTCGACGCCGATCTTCCGCCGCGCAAAACCGAGCAGACGGCGCTGGTGTGTCCACAAGAGATGTTCGAGGGCGTCGTCATCGCCGGCGGCGGCGGCCCGGCACCAGTTGGCGATTGTCTCGTCGAAGTTGACGTTATCGGCGCACATGACAGTGCTGTAGAATATGCGTTTATGCGAGAAACGCCACCATGGTTCGGGTGACGCAAGGGCATGGGGATGAGTACGGAAAGGGAACCGACTGCCACCGCCATCGCGACGCGGTTCATTGAGGACCGCCGGCAGGGGCGGCGTTCGTCCATTGACGAGGTGCTGGCCTCGTTTGGGGCGGTGGGTGTTCCGGACGTGACGCGCGTGGCGGCGCTGCGCGAGATTGCGCGGCGCCTGCACGAAGGGCGCGAGCAGGAGGGGTCGTCGGCGCATGCCGGCCAACTGACGGACCTGTCGCTTATCGCGGCGCCGCTGCCGGTGCTTGACGGCTATGACATCATCGACGTGATTGGCCGGGGCGGGATGGGGACGGTTTACGAGGCGTATCAGCAGGCGACCGGGCGGCGGGTGGCGGTGAAGTTTCTGCTGGATGCCGGCGCGCATGCGCCAGCGGCGCGGCACCGCTTCGAGCGCGAGGTTGAGTTCATCGCGCGGCTTCAGCATCCGGCGATCGTGGCGGTGCTGGATTCGGGGGTTAGCGAGGGGCGCTATTACTATGTGATGGACTATGTGGAGGGGACGCCGCTGGATGAGGCCATCGCGCCGCCGGCGGATGATGCGCGGTTGGCGCTGGATTGCGTGGCGCGCGTGGCGGAGGCGGTGGACTACGCTCATCAGCGTGGCGTGCTGCATCGCGACATCAAGCCGTCGAACGTCATGATTGACGGGCGGGGCGACGTGCGGCTGCTGGATTTCGGGCTGGCGAAGGCGATCGACCCTGAGCGTGGGGTGGCGGTCGAGCAGTCGCTGTCGGAGCCGGGGCAACTCATCGGCACGCTGGCGTACATGTCGCCGGAGCAGGCCCGTGGCCTGGTCGACCAGGTCAGCGTGCGCAGTGACGTGTACACGCTTGGCGCGGTGGCGTACGAGTTGCTGACGGGTGAGTTGCCGATTCGCGTGGCGGGGGCGCTGGCGGACGTGTTGTGGCGGATCGCGAACGAGGAGCCGCGGCGGCCGGCGCGGCTGCGGCCCGGTCTGTCGTCCGACGTTGATGCCATCCTGCTCAAGGCCTTGGACAAGCTGCCGCAGCGGCGCTATGCGACGGCGGGCGAACTGGCGGCGGACATTCGGCGGTATCTCGCGGATGAGCCGATCAGCGCGCGGCGGCAGAGTGTTGTGGGGCGCTGCGGGCGGTTTGTTCGGCGTCACCGGCAGATGGTGGCGGTGGTCGGCGTGGCGCTGATCGCGCTGATCGCGACGGCGACGGCGTCGTTTGTGCGCATTGTCGCTGAGCGCGACCGAGCGCGGGCGGCGGAACGGGCGGCACTGGCAGAAGTGGCGCATACCGAGCGGGTTAAGGACTTTCTGCACGATACGTTGGGGTTTGTTGATCCGGACGTGGTGCAGCGGGCCGAGGTCACGATCGTCGATCAACTGGATTACGCGGCCAGCCAGGTCGAGGCGGCATTCGCGGGGTATCCGCTGGAGGCGGCCGAGGTTCGGCACATTCTGGGGCATTACTACCTTCAGCGCGCGCAGTATGAGAGGGCGGAGACGCAGTTGCGGGCGGGGCTGGCGGCACGGGCGGGATTGCTTGGCAAGGATGACCTTGATACGGCGGATACGCAGCATGAGTTGGCGCTGACGCTACATGCGCGGGGGGAGCTGCATGAGGCCGAGGCGCTCTATCGGGCGGCATTGCGAACGCGGCGCGTGCACGACGGCGAGAAGAGCACGCGTGTGGCCAACTCGTTGAACGATCTGGCGTGGGTGCTGAAGGACCTGGGAGCGTATGCGGAGGCGGAGCAGCTGTATCAACAGGCGATCGGTCTGCGCAGTGAGCTACTGGGCGAGCGGAACGCGGCCGTCGCCAATTCGCTGAACGGGCTGGCGCACGTGTACTACAAGCGGCGCGATTTGGAGCAGGCCGAGCGGTTCTTCAGAGAGGCGCTGGAGATTCGCGAGAATCCGGCGGACGGGCACGTGTCGCGCGTGGATGTGGCGGCCACGATGGCGAGCCTGGGCGGGGTGCTGACAAAGCTGGGACGCTTTGACGAAGCAGAGACGTTGCTGCGCGAGGCGTTGGCGATCCGCAGAACGCTGTTTGGGGACGAGCACACGGCGACGATCGTCAGCATGAACGAACTGGGGCTGTTGCTGCGGGCGCGTGGCGATTACGCGGGCGCGGAGGAGTTACTGCGCGAGGCACTCAGGCTGCGGCGGCTGGTGGACGGGCCCGTGCATCCGAACGTGGCGGTGAGCTTGGTCAACCTGGGGCTGGTGCTTCAGGCCCGGGGCGAACTCGAAGCCGCCGCCGGGCACTTTGAGGAGGCGCTGGCGATCTGGCGCACCGGCGGTGAGCTGGCCGACCATCAGAACATCGCGACGACGCTTGGCCACCTGGCGAATGTGTCACGCGTGGCGGGCAAACCGGCCGAGGCGGAGCAGTATTGCCAGGAGGCGCTGGCCATGCGCCGGCGTCTCTTCGCCGATGATCACGAGAATGTCTCGGTCGCGGATACGAGTTGTCTGCTGGGTGAGATCCTGCTGGATC
>JAFGRR010000636.1 GCA_016935035.1 Phycisphaerae bacterium
GACGGCCTGGGCCTGGGCGGCCAGTTCCTCCGAAGCCGACGCGGATTCCTCCGCCCCCGCGGCGTTCTGCTGCGTGACGCGGTTCAACTGCTCGACGGCGGTGTTGACCTGTTCGACGCCTTCGGCCTGTTCCTGGCTGGCCTGCATGATGCCGGTGAGCAACCCCGCCACCTTGGCAACGTCGCTGCCGATGGTCTGAAGTGCGCTGCTGGCGGCGTGGGCGGCACCTGATCCTTCCTGCGCGCGCGTCACGGACGCCTCGATCAGCAGCGTGGTGTCGCGTGCCGCCTGGGCACTGCGCTGCGCGAGGTTGCGGACCTCCTCGGCCACCACGGCGAAGCCCTTGCCGTGCTCGCCAGCACGCGCGGCCTCCACCGCCGCGTTGAGTGCCAGCAGATTGGTCTGGAACGCGATCTCCTCGATCACCTTGATGATCTTGCTGATTTCACCGCTGGACTCGTTGATCGCCGACATGGCGGTATTGAGTTGAGTCATCGTCTCGTCACCCTTGCTGGCATTGTTGCGTGCCTGGGTGGCCAGCGAGTCGGCCTGCTTGGCGCTTTCGGCGTTGGCGCGCGTCATGGCCGCCATCTGTTCGAGAGCGCTGGACGTCTCTTCGAGCGATGAGGCCTGTTCGCCGGCGCCTTGTGCCAGTTGCTGTGAGGTGGCCGAGACCTGCGCCGCCGCGTCATTGACCTGTTCGGAGCCCTCATTGATGCCTGTGACGCTGCGCACGATGACGGTGACGATGCCGCGCGAGATGAGGTACGCCAGCCCGATCCCCAGCACGAGCGCGCCGATCCCGCCCAGCAGTACGCTCCACTGAATTGTCGATCCGGTGGCTGCCATGTCCTGGCTTACATGATCCGCGTGCTCGCCGACCTTGCCGCGCACATCAGCGAGGATGCCCTGTAGCGTTGCGAGATTGGTTCTCGTCTGCGTGTCGTATATTTCCCGTGCCTGCTCAGGCTCGTTCTTGCCGTAGTGGTCCGCGATAGTGATGGCGGAGGAATGCAGGGCGGCATGCGGTGCCTCCATGGCCTTCAATTGCTGGGCGAGCTCGGGCATCTCCGCCAATGCTTCTTCGCGTCCCTCGCCGTAGAGCCACGTGCCGAGCGCGCACTTGTGGTCGTCGGTCTGCACGTCGAGCTTGTCCACGTCGTCATTGGTCAGCAACTCGTTGACCTTGCTGACCCAGTTCAGGTGGGCCACCTCGACGTCCGCCAACGTTGTGTTCAGCGTCTGGCTGTCGCTGATGCGGCCTGACTCCACCAGGGTTGATCTGACGCCGACGTACGCCGTCACGCCGAGTGCCGCCAGCAGGAACAACACGGCCCCGAATCCGACCCCGATGCGTCTCTGAATGGTCCACTTGCTATTCACGGTGATTCTCCACGTGTCGCTGGCACGTTCCCGTTGCTCGCGTCACACGCGCTGCGCCCTGGAACTGCTAACTCGCCTATTGTCCGATAGTTAAGTCCGACTTGGTCCACTAGCCGCATGGCAGATCGGCTGTGGGTATCAGTTTGTATGTAATCGGAAGGGGTGTGCATTCGGTCAAGGACGAAGGGCAGATTATATATTGTCTGTGCCGAGGTGAGGCTCACGGCCGGGACATTCATGGGCGAATCTACCACATGCTTGCAGACTCGGTGACAATGCCCCAGGGATAAACCTCGCAGGCACATAACGGTCTGTTATGTCAGACCATACGGTGCTATCGCGCTGCCGGGCGCACGCTCTTGGCCCAGAGATGCGTCTTCTTATGTTGATATGATGAACTGGTGATTATGAAGCGCTATTGCCACGCCTGGTCCTATAACCACAGCCTCTGCTGCTTGGGCACGTGCACACGGTATTCTTGTTGTCCTGTGGTTGCTGCGGCCAAGTCGCGCGGGTAGCGTGATTCCCGAGCCGCGCGCCTTGTGGAGGCTGCGGAAGACTCTCGAACACCCTTTGCGATCAAGCATTCCCATGACGCTTGCCGAACTCGCCGCCGCCGGTTTCGAACTCAGTGCCGACGAACACGCGCGCCTCGATCGGTACGTCCGCCTGCTCCTGGACGAGAACACGCGGCTGAATCTGACCGGGACGCGCGACGCCGCCGACTTCTGGCGCGCACACGTGTGCGACAGCCTGGCGTTGCTGCCACTGATTGGCGAGCGTGAGCCGCGGACACTGCTGGACCTGGGAACGGGCGGGGGGCTGCCGGGCATCCCGCTGGCGTGCGTGTGCCCCGAGTTGTCCGTTACGCTCATGGACTCGACGCAGAAGAAGCTGGTAGCGCTCGAACGCGTGATTGCGGCGCTGGAGCTTGAGAACGCTGTTACTTTGTGCGGCCGCGCCGAAGCGCTCGCGCATGATCCGAAACACCGCGAGTCGTTCGACGCCGTCGTTGTGCGAGCGGTCGGCGATCTGCGCATCTGCATCGAATACGCCGCCGGCTTCGTCAAGCCCGGCGGCCAGGCCTGGTTCTATCGCTCGTGCCAATCGGCCGAGCAGGACGTTACGCCAGCCGAGCACGCCGCGAGCCGCTGCCGAATGACGCGCGTCGAGACGCGCATCTACGCGCTGCCCGGGCCGCACGGCGAGCGTGCCTTCGTCATCTATCGCAAGGATCGCGATTTGCCCAAGAGCCTCCCCCGCGCCGTAGGCAAGCCGAAGCTACAGCCCCTGTGATGCCGCGTATGCCGACAATCGGAGCCCGAGCGGGAGCGAGCTAGCATATTCGTTGTTCGCGCGTGAGCATACGCTCCCGCATCCATAGAGGCGGCGATACTCCCTCGCCGATAGCTAACTACAATATGCTGGCTCGCTTCAGCTCGGGCTCTGTTCTTGCGTCGTATGCGTGGCGCAATCCTATTCGGCCTTGCCTTCCACAAGATCCACCAAGCCGACATCGGCGCCCTGGCCGCCGCTCTTGTTGTGGCAATGCACCGCCAGCGTATTCTCGCCGGCGTGCAAGTACTTCGCCTCGATCAGCACCATCACATAGCTGGTCGTGTAGTCCTTCAGCGCGGCCACCTGTTGCCCGTTGATGTAGACCTCGCAGTCCTCATCGTGAAACAGCTTCAGGTACGGGTGCTGCGGCGCGGCCGTCAGCTCGATCGAACGCCGCATCCAGATGTCGCTCGTGTCCCACTTCGTCCCCAGCACGATGCCGGGCGTCTGTTCCGTGCCGAACCCGCCCGTGCCGCTCTTCCAAGCCGTGTCGTCGAACCCGGTGCCGACCCAATCGTCTGCCGGCGTCTCAAACGTATAGCGCCACGTAACGCTTTCTTCCATCGCGCTCGGTGCCAGATGCACGATCTTCGGCAGCGGGCCATACAACTCGCGATTGACCTTCGCCACGCGCTCGCTGTCCATCTTGATCTTGGCCCGGTCATACGTCAGCATCCCGTTGACCTCGATCTCGACGTCGGTCGTCTGCGTATACACCGCCGCCGAAAGCCCGGGATCCACGATCAGCAGGCGCAAACGCTCAAGCAGCGTCACGTATGCGTCGGTCAGTGCCGCGCTGTCCTCATAGCTCCGATAGCCCCAGTTCTTCTCCGCCTGCCAGGTGTGTCCCGCCAGCGGCAGCCCCAGCCCGCCGAACTCGCCCAGCACCGCCGCCCGCTTCTCCTCTGGCTTGGGCGACGCCGGCCCGGGATACGAGTGAATGTCGTGCACGTCGCCGACGCCGACATCGTTCCACCCGCTCGCGCAATTCACCAGGCGCGACGGATCGTATTCCTTGACCCACGCAGTGATGCGTTTGGTGTCGAACTGCCCCCAGCCCTCATTGAACGGCACCCACATGAC
>JAFGRR010000074.1 GCA_016935035.1 Phycisphaerae bacterium
GGCTGAGTCGCCGGTCAACAACCTCGAATTCAAGCTCATCGACCAGGGCGGCGACAACGTATGGTGGGTCAATCGACGCTCGTTCACCTTCCCGACGACGTGGCAGACGATGGTCAACCGTGCCCGGCACTTCCGCTTCGCCTGGGGACCGTCGGGCGGCAAAAAGCTGGAGGCCATAGGGGCGATCGAGTTCGCCGTCGCCGCCGTCGAGGGCGGCAAGGGATCGGTCTACATCGACAACCTGACCTTCGAGGAACTGCCCGCGCCGCAACCGCTCAAGCAGGATCCTGTGTTGACGTATTCGTCACAGGCCGCCGATACCACGGCTGCCACCACGCTGGAAGAGGCCGGCCGTATCGAGTGGAAGAGCGCGAGTGACGACGCCACACCAGCCTTCACCATCGACTTTGGCCGAGTGCACGAGTTCGGCGGCGTGGCTCTGGATTGGGGCACCGATGATTTCGCGACAGACTATACCATCGCCGTAACCTATGACGGCCAGAAGTGGGAAGAGGCGGCGACGGTTGCAGGCGCCACCGGCGGACGCGACTACGTGGCCCTGCCCGATGCCGAAGGCACCGGTCTGCGCCTGACGGTCACGCAGACCAGCCGCGGCCAGGGCGTCGAACTCAAGTCAGCCCGCGTCCTCAAGCCCGACTTCTCCGACTCGCCCAACGCCATGTATTCGACAATCGCCAAGGAGATGCCGCGCGGCTGGTATCCGCGCTATTTCCTTGGCGAGATGCAGCCTTGGACGGTCGTCGGCGTGATCGGCGATGACGACGAAGCCCTCATCGACGCCGGCGGCGCGCTCGAGGTGGACAAGGCCAGCTTCCGCCTGGAGCCGTTCCTCTACGTTGATGGCAGCCTCGTTACGTGGGCCGACGTCAAGGCCCGGCAGTCGCTGGCCGACAGTTACCTGCCGATCCCGACCGTGACATGGCCGGTGGAGGATTTGAAACTCGACATAACCGCCGTGGCCCATGGTGAGCCCGGCTCATCGGAAGTGACTGTCCGCTACCGCATCAGCAATCGCGGTAACCATCCACACGCTGGGGCGTTTTATCTGGCGTTGCGCCCGTTCCAGGTTCTGCCGCCCTGGCAGGACTTGAACGTTGTCGGCGGCGTGACAGACATCCGAACGATCGAGCGGAATGGAAAAGATTTCGTTGTGAATGGCGAGAAGACAGTGCGGGCGTGGCAACCACCGGCGGCTTTCGGAGCCGCGACCTTTGCCCAGGGAGATGTGGTGGAGTGCCTCGCCAAGGGTGTGCTGCCTTCCGCCACTGCCGCCCACGACGTTGCCGGCGGGGCCTCCGGCGCGCTGCGTTATGACTTCGACCTGTTACCAGGAGAGCAGCAGGTCGTCGTTGTGACTGTTCCGTTTCACGGGACGGCAGTGTCTTCCTCGGCCGGCACGTCGGGTGGCGGGTTCACTAAGCTGTTGGATGACGCACGCGAAGGCTGGAAAACGGCCCTCGATCGCGTCGGTCTGGCGTTGCCGCCCGAGGCCCAGGACGTCGCCAACACGTGGCGCAGCAACGTGGCCTACATCCTGATTAATGCCGACGGCCCGCGCATTCAGCCCGGATCGCGCACCTATGAGCGCAGTTGGATTCGCGACGGTGCTCTGACCTCGACCGCTCTGTTATACGCCGGCCGTCTTGACCGCGTGCGCGAGTACATCGAGTGGTACAGCAAGTTCCAGTATCCCAATGGCAAAATCCCGTGCATCGTTGACACGCGCGGTCCGGATCCGGTCGATGAGCACGACAGCACCGGACAGTACATCTACGTGCTGCTCAAGTACTACAAGTTCTCGCGAGACCGCGCGTTCCTTGAGAAGCACCTGCCGGAATTGATCAGGGGCGTCGATTACCTGGAGTCGCTGCGCAACCAGCGCCTCACGCCCGAATACACCGAAGGCTCGCCCGAGAAGCGCGCCTGCGCCGGCATCGTGCCCGAGTCGATCAGCCACGAGGGCTATTGCGACAAGCCGCGGCACTCGTACTGGGACAGCTTCTTCGTGGTGAAGGGCCTGCGCGACGCGACCACGATAGCGCACATTCTCGAACGGCCCGAACTTGAGAAGCGTTTCGCGAAGCTCACGGGGGACTATCGCAAGTCGCTGTACGCCTCGATTCTGCTGTCCATGAAGAACAACAACGTTGACTACATTCCGGGTTGTGCGGAGCTCGGCGATTTCGACGCCACGTCAACGGCGATCGGTGTATGCCCGTGCGGGGAATCAGCCAACATGCCACAGCCGGCGCTGGACAACACCATCAAACGCTACATGGAGTTCTTCCGCGATCGCCGTGACGGCAAGCTCGAATGGGACGGCTATACGCCGTACGAGCTGCGCATCATCGGCGCGCTCGTACAACTCGGCCAACCCGCCTGGGCCAACGAGTTGCTGGACTACTTCATGAAGGATCGGCGACCGGCCGGTTGGAATCACTGGGCCGAAGTCGTGTATCGCGATGAGACGGCACCGCGCTACATCGGCGACATGCCGCACACCTGGTGCGGGTCGGAGTTTCTGCGTTCGTTCCGCGTCATGTTCGTCTATGAACGCGAGGGCGACCAGTCGCTGGTTCTCGGGGCCGGCTTGCGGCAAAGCTGGCTCGCCAGCGACACCGGAGTGGCGATCAAGGACTGGCCGACCGAGTACGGCAAGCTGTCATACTCGCTGCACGCCGA
>JAFGRR010000637.1 GCA_016935035.1 Phycisphaerae bacterium
CAATCATGCGCATGCACCTGCACCAGCGCAGCGACTACTGGTTCGACAATGAGACCGAACAGGCCAGCCTGCTGTCACTCAACCGCTACTTGCCGAGCAACGTCATCACCACCGCGCTCAACCGGCTGGATGACTACTCGTTTCACTCGGCCCTGCCGTCGTCGTTATGTCTCGGCTGGATCGCCGATGCACCCGACTTCGACATGGAGACGGCCCGGCGATTGACGGACACCTACCGCGATGTTCGTCACCTGTTGGTCGGGGCCTGTTATCCGCTCCTGCAATACTCGCGCGACTCGACGCTCTGGCTGGCATCGCAATACCACCGGCCGGATCTCGACGAGGGCCTGATCATCGTGCTGCGTCACCCCCAGAGTCCGTATTGCGCCGTCTTGCTGCGCTGCCGCGGGTTGGATCCCGACGCCCGGTACGAACTGCGATCAATGCCGGATGGTGAAGTCCGTGTCGTGGTCGGCCGCGAACTGCTGAACGGCTTGCAGGTGGCATTGCCGAACTCCCGGGACTCGCGGCTGATTACCTACAAACGCGCGAAGTAACGGCGGTGACGCCGGTCAGTGCTCGGCAATGTGGGAGACGAGGAATGCCGGGTTGTCGCGCGCCGGCCTATGCCGCCTGCGGCTATCCTACGGCGTCTCGAGCTCGTCGAAACGCCACAGTCCATGATCTTCGCGCACGACGCGTGTTCTCAGGTAGCAGAAGTTCTTCTCGCCGTCGATTCGCCACAGAACCGAGACACGATCAATCGCAGTCTGCCGCGCGTGGAGGCTCTGCTCGACCACGTGGTCCATCACGCTTGTTGTCTTAATCGGCCCAGTCATGCGACCGACATCGTCGAGCGTACGGGCCAGTTTGTCCGTTCCGTTGGCCAGCAGACTCGGGTGCGCGCGTGCGACCAGTTCGTCGAGGCTCCAGGATTGGCCGATTACGTCGAGTGAACGTGCTGTGAAATCGCGGCCGGAGCGATATGTGCCGCGGGTGTATAGCCAACCGGCGGCCACCAACAGCGACACGATTGCTAGGAATATGAACTTTCCCCGCGCGTGTTTCATGTGCCCAGTGTAACCACTCGGACTCGGCGAAGCACGCCGGGGCGCTAGTGGTCCATTACCTTCACATACCGTCTTGTTCGACGGTATTCCCACACTCCGGACAACGCCCGCTAGTGGTGCCGCGCAGGTCGTAGCCGCAGTGGCGACACTTGCCAGGGATGTTCATTGGCGGCGGAAAGAGCCAGTTCGCGGCTTTCCAGCCGGCATACATGCACGTGGCGATTAGAACGTACGTCAGCGGCCCAAGCCGGTCAGTATGCCACTCCACCCAGAAGCTGATCGCAAGCGCGGTGATGAGACCGATTACCGCGCCGACGGTCTGCGCCGCCGTCAGCGGCGTCCGCATGAAGATCGAGCGGAAGTCCTCGTATTTCTCGAACGGCTCACCGGGCTGCGGCGGACGCAGTTGCTCATACGCTTGCTTCGAGACGCCGAAGCGGTGGCCGCAGACCAGACAGCGCGCCCCCGGCCTGTTCACCAACCAGCCGGCAACTTCGGCCCTCACCAACTCCGTATTGCCGCAGCCGGGGCAGATGGTGGGGGCGTTTCCTGGCGGTGTCGCCGGCCTCTTGGGCATGTCGCGCTGATCTCTCCGAGCAGCGTTGGTTAATCCGCTGGCTTCGGTATGGTTGATAGCTTCGCCGCTGCAATTCCTACCAACGCCGCGGCGAACAGCAGGCCTGGGGCGGCCATGGATACCTCGGCTTCAGGTTCGAGGGGGGGGGCAAGGGCGTTGGCGGCCTTCATGAGAATGGCGCCACCCAGTGCGGCGGCCAGGGCACCCTGCAGGACTGGTCGTGGTCCTTTGCGGCCGGCAAACAGCCCGGCGAAGAAGAAGGAGAACAGCACCAAGATTGCGGCAACCGGTGATTCTGGCCCCGTCAGAAGAGCCACGAAACCGGCCGCCAGGATGATTGCGATACCGCCGAGAATCGCCAGGGCGAATTGCCTTGAAGATCGAGTCTGGCTGACCATCCGTTTGTCCTGCGACACCGAATCGCAGTGGCCGCCCGCCACCACCGCGTGGCTGCATGTTACCCGCCTATTCATCTCCGTCACGCAGTCCCACCATACTTTTCCAGTCTGGCATGTGACCGCCACGCTTGCGTATCAGGGACTTCACCGTGCCCAGGAAGGCTGGATCGATGTTGGCGTGCCAGAGTGTGCCGGCGCGCACGCGGTTACCGCCGCGGACTATGATGCCTGTTGCGTCATCGCCGTGGTGTACACGGACGCGATAAGTGTTGGCGACCAGTTCGTCGAGGGGAAGCCAGAGACCGACGATACGAAAACTGTCGGCAAGTTCGTCAAGATCGGCTTGCTCGGTGACAGCGAGCACATCATCGCCGTTTTCGACGTTTCCGATCATGAACGCCCGCACCTCGACACGGTCCGCCGTCCTGATTAGCTTCTGCTGGCCGGTCGTCCCATGTTGCCGTCCAGCACCATGACGATCTTGCGGCCGTCATAGATGTACCGCTTGAGCTCCGTCGGCGACGCCGTGTCCCAGGCGCCGCTGACGTACTCCTCCGTCGCCTGCCATACCCGCCGGCCGGCGTAGTCGTAGCCGTAGGCTTGCCGCTCGCAGCCATTGTGCGGCGTTACGCCGGCGAAGGCGGATACGAGACGGCTCTCGTCGTCGTAGCCGTACGTCCAGGCCTGGGCGGGTTCTTCGGAGAGGGCGGCGACGAACGCATCGATATCGAAGACATCGACCACGCCGTCGCAGTTGACGTCGGATAGCAGCAAGTCGCAACCAGCAAATCCGGCGACGATCGTCTCCATACACGCCGCTTTGACTAGTCAACAGCGTCTTGTCCTTCCTCGCGCTTCCTGTTAGTCAGAAGCTGGTCCCGCATCACTCTTGGGCGGGCCTTGTGGCCCCACGTATCTCTCCCCACACTCCGGACAAACCCCACTCACATTCCCCGTCAGGTTGTACCCGCAGCCCTCGCAGTATTCAGTGCCCTTCGGATACCGTCTGTCCCAGTAGGCGGACAACGCCATTCGCGCAAACAGCGGCATGCAGAACACCAAGGCTTTCACAAACGCCTCTTGGCCTGCTCCCCAAGAGTTGATCCAGATGTTATGAGAGTCGCATGCTGGCGGCGGCTATGCCGCCGCCAGGGACTGGAGACTCTCG
>JAFGRR010000075.1 GCA_016935035.1 Phycisphaerae bacterium
CGGCGCGACTCCGGCGTCTCGCCGACATGGGCGAACAGATCGTCACCATGCTCACTCCGCCACTTTCGCCAAGCACGCGCGTCGCAGTGCTGTGTCACGCCGGTGAGTCGCACCAGCGAGTTCTCGCACGCGTGCGCCACCGCGAAATCCGCGTCAGCGAGGCCGCGAATCAACGCATCAACCACCACGACATCACCAGCGTATGCCCCCAACCCGTCGGCCCCCGCGAGCCGTACGCCCTTGTCCGGGTCACCGTCCAGGATCGCGATCAGCGCCTCGCGCGTATGCGTGCGCAGCTCTTCCGGAACGTCGCCGGCGTTGACGCAATCGGCCAGCGCCTCCGCCGCTTCCCAGCGCACCGGCGCCGTCGGTGGACGGACCTTGGTTAGCGGATGCGATTCGTGCGTCAGGATCACTAGGAAGGTCTGCGCCGCGGTCGGGTCACACGTCGCGGCCAGCGCGCGAATCGCCACGCAGCGCGTCTGCGGATCATCGTCCAGCAGCGCAATCGCCGTATAGCCAGAAACGGCCCAATCCGCGGCGTGGTCCCGGCTTTCGGCCACGCGCACCAGGGCCTCCCGGCGTGTGCCGGCGTCCTCATCCGACATGGCGACGAGCATCGCTGACTCGCCGCCGCGGCCCATGCGAAAGCTGCCGCAGCCCGCGGCTGCGAAAACCACCAGGGTGCAGACCCCCAGGCCGAGCAGACCCACTACGCGCGTCCGTAAGGCCGGACTACCGCAGCAATCCGGGGATGACCGGCGTAGTGATATACCGCTCGGGTGGGACATATTCAACGTGCTCGATCGTATGGCCGAGGAAACGCGAGCCGACCTGCTGAAAGCGTTGCGGATTGTCGCTCACGTAACAGCGCATCGTACCGGCCGGCGCGCCGGTGCTCAAGCAACCCAATTCGGCCAACGTCGCGCTTACCACGCGCGCCGTCTGCTCGCCGCTGTCGACGATGTGCACGTCGGGACCCAGCGTGGCGGCGATCGCCTCACGCAGCAGCGGATAATGCGTGCAACCCAGGACAACAACGCGCACATTCTGTTGCCGTAGCGGCGACAGGTAGTCCTCGGCAACGGCACGAACAATCGCATCATCGCAGCCGCGGCCTTCCTCGACCAGCGG
The DNA here is from genome assembly GCA_016935035.1 of Phycisphaerae bacterium. GTDB lineage: Bacteria > Planctomycetota > Phycisphaerae > UBA1845 > Fen-1342 > JAFGRR01. Next base: position 1,135 of record JAFGRR010000075.1, read on the forward strand.
CACGAACAGCGGGCACGCTCGGGCAATCACGCGTGCCCCCGGAGAAAAGCTCTCTATCGCCGCCCGATACGCGCCGCAGCCGATCGTAGCCTCAGTTCCGATAACCGCGATCGTCCCGCCCGCGGCGAGTTCGACGGCCGCCCGCGCGCCCGGCTCAACCACGCCAACTACCGGCACGGGCAGCCCGTCGATCAACGCATCCAGCGCCAACGCGCTGGCCGTGTTACACGCCGCCACCATCAGCTTCGGCTCAAACTCGAGCAGGTAACGCGCGATCTCCAGCGCGAAGTGCGCGACGGTCGGACGCGACTTGATGCCGTACGGCACACGCGCCGTATCGCCGAAGTAGACGATTTCCTCGTTAGGCAAAGTGGATCGGAGGTGTCGCGCGACGGATAGGCCGCCGAGCCCGGAATCAAAAACAGCGATCGGGTTACTCACTCGGTCCTCCCTGACCAATCCCTCGGTAGATGGCTTGGCACGTGGCGGCCGGCGTCCTGTCGGCCATCCTCAAAGTGTGCCGCCGCTCCGCGAGCCATGCGTCCATTGCCGCCCCAACTGAGCAGAGCATCTCTGCGAAGCCGCACACCGCAATCAGACCACATTACCCTAGGATATCCGCCCCGCGCCCGCTTTCAATCAGATTCCGGCTCGATCAATCGGCGAACTATCTTCGCGATCATCACGGCCCCCACCGATCCGACCAACATGACGCCTCCGAGCGTCACCAGCAGGTCTGGCCGATGTTGCCACGCCGCCTGAATACCTTCCGCGTAGTGCCGCACAACATCCGCCCCGATGTGATTCAGACGCAGAGCCGCGACGAAACCCAGCGCCAGCCACGGCCCGAACGGGATCATGATCGCCCGCTTCAGCAGCAGGCCGAGGATCCAGCCGACCAGGGCCAGCGGCACCGACAACGCCAACCCGAGCAGGGCGATATCCCAGCCCGCGGTCGCCCCGGCCGCCGCCAAAATGTAGATGTCGCCCGTTCCGAGCGCCTCGCGCCCGAAAACCAGGGTGAAGATGATCCGCAGAATCCAGCCGGCCGTGGCCGCAATGATCGCGCCGTGAATCGCGTAGGCCGCCCCACCAACCGGAACGAGCTTACCGACCGGCATCCAGCGCACCGCCGCCGCCCAGCAATCGCCAAATGCCGGAATCCACGACGCGAAGATATATGCCGCCAGTCCGGCAATAATGATCGGCGACAGCCAGCCGAGCTCGGCGAGTGTCGCGCGGCGCGCCACGGGCTGCTCTTCTTCCAGCTCGGCCTCGAGTTCCGCGTCAGCCGACCGTTCCATCCCGCCAACGAGCACTGTCAGTATGAACGCCACCAGCAGTGCCGGTTCCACTGACATGAGGCTCCAAATTGGCGCAGTGTGCGGATCAAAGAGTGGTTCGACCAGCGTCCACGCCGCCAACCCAACCAGCACAACGGCCGTGATCACACCCGGCATGCGCGGTGTGGGCTTGGACAGCGTCGCCGACTGGACCGACTCTCCTTCCTCCTCGTCCTCCTCTTCACGCCGCGCGCGAAGCCACATCATCACCAGCGCCACCAACCCCGCGACGCACACGCCCAGGCCACCCGCGCCGGCGACCGGCGGCGTCAGAAACTCAGCTCGCGGCCACAACGCCATCAGCACGATGCCGGCGGCGATCGCGAGATTCGTCAGCCGGATGTCTATCGAATATGACGTCAGGTCAGTAGCCGAGCAGGCGACCATCGTTGCCACCATCACCAGCCACGACACCAACAGCGGCACATCAGCCGGGAAAGCGGTGGTGACTATGCCAACGCGACTGTGGGCAACGAACAAGAGGTGGTAGACGACGCAGAACAGTACGCCCGTCAGAGCCTCAACGAGCGGGTACTGTGCCGAAATCGCGGCACCGCACTGCCGACAGCGGCCGCGCAGGAGCATGTAGCTGAGCAGCGGCAGATTGTCATACGCCGCGATGGGGTGCTTACAAGCCGGACAGAACGAGCGCGCCGGCTTGGCGATCGACAGCCCGCGCGGCAACCGATAGATCACCACGTTGAGGAAGCTGCCGA
>JAFGRR010000076.1 GCA_016935035.1 Phycisphaerae bacterium
CGCCGGGAATCGTTCAGGTCGATATACAGTATGACTTCGCCACGCTGTTCCTTTACCCAATGCTCGGTGCGGCGTGCACCCTTGATGTCGGCCCAATCGACGAGACGCTCGGTCTCAACAGTGCGAACGAAGAGACCATCCGGCATCACTGCGACGCACCGCCCACGTGAGTTAGCACTGCAAATGCCGACAAACACGACGACGGCGCCGATCAAGACACTTGCACCGCCAACCGACGGCCACGCCGGCGGCAACAGCCCATTCATCAAGTGCGGAAGCACTGCGCTACCCATTGGCAACAAGAGCAACGCGATGCCGAGCGCGCCAATGTGCACCGTCCACGGATGCCGCGGGCGCCACACGCGTGACTCCTCGTCATACGCCAACCCGCACTCCGGACACGTGTGCCGTGCCGGCAGACCGCGCAGGCTGTAGTTGCATCGCGGGCAGTTGGTGAGGTTACTCATCCTCGACTGGCTCGCCCTCGCGCGGATACACAATATCGTCGAGCGTATCAAACACGCCGTCCGGGCCGGCGGATGCGATGCGAAATGACTCTTCACCTTCACCGGCGAGTTTCTGGATGCGCATCTCATTGTTCCAGGCATCCACGATCGTCGGAGCGTGATCATCGCCATCGCTCAGAAGACCACGCAAGGAATCCGGTACCGGCAATCCATCCTTGCAGCGAAACATGATGTCCGAGTACAAGCCACGCACACGGGCCCGCGACAGCCTCTCCGGCGCCGCCAATTTGCGTGTGTACTCCTCCGGCCCCCAGAGCAAGATCCCGGCCCCAACGCATGACACCAGGAGCCAGCCAGCAACCCACACACTTGGTCGGCGCAAGCTTAACGAATACGTTGACACACCCCCCGGCGGTAGTCGCTTCGCGCGAATCCCCTTCCACGCACCAAGCACCAACCCCAGCACAACCAACCCCACGCCCGCATCCGTCAGCGGCTTCGACATGTCCAGAACAGTCGTCGCCAGATACCCCACATGCAAATACGGCGGCGTGACGGCGATCGTGCTTTGTCCGACGACTTTCATCAGGATGTGCTCCCCATTAACAAACTGCCTGCAATCCTATTATCCACTCGGGATGTTCGGACACAAGCCGCATCATCTCTGTCAGTGCCCGCCGCTGATCGGCACAATTGTGCGCCGGCGCTGACAATTCGCCCGTGACGGCGTGCGTTTCGCCGTGACATCCGCCCAGGCACCAGTGCCGCATGTGGCAGCGTGAGCAGGCGTTCTCCACAACCTCAACCGACGTGCCCTGTCGCACTTTGCGCAATACCGGTGAGTTCTGCCACGCACTGGCGAAATCAAACCCGGCATCACGAATGTTGCCAACGCGAAACTCTCCGCGGTTCGTATTCAGGCACGGGTAGATCTCACCGTCGGAATCCAGCAGCAGTGTTTGCAGGCCGGTGCCGCATGAAACTCGCCGCGATGCCAAGCGACAGGTCGTGCCCATGATGGAGAAGCAATCGCGTCCCATCAGGCGGATGTACTCAGGGTGCTGCTCCAGCATGCGCACCGTGGCCGCGACCATCTCGTGCAGCGGTGCCGGTTGCACGCCGGACGCATCGGCACCGCCGATGCGTTTGAGCGGGATGAAGCGTGCCTCGTTCACGCCCTCGGCCACCGCAAAGGCGTAATAGTCAGCGAGATGCGCGATGTTGCCGGCGTGACAGACCATGCTGAGAATCGTGTGCACCTTGTGCTCGACCAGCGTGCGAATGCCGGCCAATGAGCGAGCGAAGCTACCCTTGCCGCGAACCGCGTCGTGCACCTTGGCCGTGTGACCATCCAGCGACACCTGCACCTGAAGCCGCTGTCGCCGTGCCCGGCGTGCGAACTCCGGCGTGACCACTGTGCCGTTGGTCGAGATCAACATGCTAAATCCAGCGCGGGCGGCGTAGCGGCATACCTCAAGCAGCTTGTCCGCGCACAACAGTGGCTCGCCGCCCAGCAGTGCCAGAGACGGCTTCTTCGCCAGAAACGGACGAGCCGCCTTCAGCAGCTCGACAATCTCGCCCGCCGACAGCTCGGCGTCCGCCGGCTCACCCAAGTCATCAATGTAATAGCAGAACGAGCAGCGCAGGTTGCAGCGGCGCGTCAGATTGACGGAGATGTTCTCGATCGGTGTAGGCGTCGGCCGGTTTGCCGTGGCCACAAAAGTGTCGCGTTCCGCGTCGACCAATACGCCGATCCTGGCAAGCCGCGTAATCTCGTCGGCGACCGCCGAGCGATCGGCTGCGCCTATGGTCGCGAGCAGCTCACTCGTCCGCGTCTTGCCGTCACACTTCGCGAGAAAGGCCCGAAACTCGCCATCAACCACCATCCAGTGCGGCAAGTCCCCCCAGATCAGCAACCAGTTGCCGCCACGCCGTTCCGTACGGTCGGGCGGCACGAGCCGCAGCAGCCTGTCCCCATCACGCCGATTCAGCATAGGCCACCATTGTAGCGGCTCCCAGCGTGCCACTGCTCTTGAGCAGTGCATGTTCCGAGTGTGCGTGCTTCAGCCGGTGCTGAGCAGCCATCGCGCCGCGCGGGGCTGCGAACTCGAG
>JAFGRR010000638.1 GCA_016935035.1 Phycisphaerae bacterium
GCCGGTCATGCCGACGTCGGTGATATACGCGGTGCCCTTTGGCAGCACGCGTTCGTCGGCGGTCTGAACGTGCGTGTGAGTGCCGAAGATGGCGGTGACGCGGCCATCGAGGTGCCACCCGAGCGCGATTTTCTCGCTGGTGGTCTCGGCATGCACGTCGACGACGATGACGTTGATGCCGGCGGGCAAGGACTGAATGACGCGATCGACTGCGTGAAACGGGCAATCGGACCGTACGTTCATATAGGTTCGCCCGACCACGCAGAGGACGGCCACGCTCACGCCATCGCGGGATTCCACGACGGTGACCTCACGGCCGGCGGCTTCGGTGGGGAAGTTGGCGGGGCGGACGATGCGGTCGGAAGATTCGAGGAGCGGGACGATTTCGCGTCGTTTGAAAACGTGGTCACCCATCGTGCAGACGTCGATGCCATAATGTCGCAATTTGTTGAAAACGGGTGGCGTCATCCCACTGCCCGCGGATACGTTCTCCGCGTTGGCCACCACGTAATCGACGCCGCGCTCGCGGATCAGCCGCGGGATGATCTGTGAGCAGGCGTGTTTGCCGGGGCGGCCAACAATGTCACCGACGAGGAGCATTCGCATCGGCAGGCTTTCCAATTCTTGTCGGGAATCGCGGATAAGTGCGTAAGCACGTCAATCCGGGAATGTTATATGATTGCGTGGCCGAGGTACAGCGGGAGCTGCGGCCGTCCCCGCCGGTCGTGCCGGTAATACTCGAATCCAACGGAGGAACACAACATGCGAAACGTGGGATTGATAGTGCTCATGGGTGTGCTTGGCTGCACGGCGGTTGGCGCCTTGGCCGACGAGCCCCAGAAGCGGCAGATTGGGGAACTCGTGCTCGATGGTATCCCCGAGTGGGACGATGCGGTCCGTGAGCGCATGCTGCAATACCTGAACGTGCGTTGGACGACCCTGGACGACATCAGCGATGACGGACAGGCGATTCTAATCGGCACGCGCTTCGGTGAGACGAGCCAGTTGCACCTGGTCACGCAGCCGCTCGGCATGCGCCGGCAGATCACGTTCTTCGACGAGCCGGTCGGTGGAGCTTTCTTTGTTCCCGGTACCAACGACCGGAAGATCATTTACTCCAAGGACCAGGGTGGCAACGAGAAGAGCCAGTTCTACCTGCTCGATATGGCCAGCGGTCAATCGACGCTACTCACCGATCCGGAGGGCCGGCACAGTTCGCCGACGATGTCGCGTGATGGGCGTTACCTGGCATACGCCGGCACCGCGCGGAACGGCCGCGATTTCGATATCTACATGATCGACCTGGCCAGCGGGCTCGAGCGCAAGCTGCTATGGCAGGTCGAGGGCTATTACGGGCCGGGCGAGTTCAGCCCGGATGGCAAGCAACTGCTGGCCTGGAAGTATGTCTCGGAAGCCGAAGTGCATTGGTACATCATGGATCCGGCCACGGGCGAGCATAAGCCGCTGACTCCTGAAACGCCGCCGACGTATTACGACGGCGGACAGTGGACAGCGGACGGCAAGGCCATCCTGATGATGAGTGATCGAGACGGTGATTTCCGCAAGCTGTATCGCTACGAGCTGGCCGACCAGACGTGGAAATGCATCGCGGATGACATAACCTGGAACGTTGAGACCGTAGCCGTCGATCCGACCGGCCGTGGCATCGCATTTGTCACGAATGAGGATGGCATCTCGCGGCTGTACTTCGCCGACGAGCATGGCAAGAACCGCAAGGAGGTTGCCGGGTTGCCGCCGGGAATCATAGGCGGGCTGGGTTTTGCAGCCGACGGTGGGACGCTGGGCATTTCGATGAACTCGTCGCGCAATTCGTCGGACGCGTTCCTGATCGACTATGCGACGGGGAAGGTCACACGCTGGACACAGAGCGAGGTCGGCGGCCTTAATACCGACGAGTTTGTCGACCCGGTTCTGATTCACTATCCGACATTCGATGAGGTTGACGGCAAGCCGCGGACGATACCGGCGTTCTATTACAAGGCGCCCGGGCCAGGGCCGCATCCGGTCGTGATCTATGCGCACGGTGGTCCGGAAAGCCAGTTCCGGCCAAGTTTTGCCAGCTTGTTCCAGTACTGGATCAATGAACTCGGGATCAGCGTCATTGCGCCGAACATCCGTGGTTCGACCGGCTATGGTCGGCAATTCCACCAGCTTGACAACGGGTTCAAACGCGAGGATTCGCTGAAGGATATCGGCGCGTTGCTCGATTGGATCGCCACCCAGCCCGAACTCGACCAGAAGCGGGTCGGGATATTCGGCGGTTCTTACGGGGGATACGTCGTGCTGGGTTCGATCTCGATGTACCCCGATCGGTTCAAGGCGGCGGTTGATAGCGTCGGGATCGCCAACTTCGTGACTTTTCTCGAGAACACGGGGGAGTTTCGGCGTGACATGCGTCGGGCGGAGTACGGCGACGAGCGCGATCCGGAAATGCGGGCGTTCCTGGAGAAGATCTCGCCGACGGCGCGCGCCGAGCAGGTCAAGGCGGCACTTTTTGTGCTGCACGGCAAGAACGACCCGCGCGTGCCGTACACGGAGGCCGAGCAGATCGTAACCAAGCTGCGCGGTCTTGGGCGTCCGGTCTGGTACGCGCTGGCACTAAACGAGGGGCACGGGTTCCAGAAGAAAGAGAACAACGACCTTTCGCGGATCATGTACGCGATCTTCTGGCGCGAGCACCTGGTGAAATGATCTCGTCCAATGCTGGGCCATGAGGGCTCACGGCGGCCTCGGCGCTGCGTGAGCCCTTGTCTTATAAGGACTTACGTCCGGCCAGGTGGGCGGCGCGGCGCCGACATAGTGGCGTCGAGGTGGATTACACGATTATTGTTGCTTGGGCGTGACCGCAGCGTTAAGCTTCTTTATATAACGTGTCTGCCCTCAGGGGCATTGGCATATGCGCATATCCCGATGTGTTCTCGGGCGCGCTCCCGCGAGATTCGTGGACCGGCGGGCCGGAGTGGGTTGTATCTCGTGCGTCAAATGGATGTCTCCGACGCGCTATTTGTAGGGGATGTCAGCCTTCGCGCGAGACGCGACCCACGACGGTTGCCGCGCGAGTCTGGCACGTGCGATCGCACGTTACGGCCGAACGTCGCTCGCGCAGGGCCACGATCTCAAGCAGTATGACGACCTGCTTCGGCAGGGCAGCGTCGCACGTCCGCGCGCGAGGCCGCAAAGGCGACAACGGTACAGGTCTAGGCAACAGGAGGCAAATCCCATGTACACGCGCATCATGATTCCGGTGGCGTGGGCACTCGTTACGCTGAGTGTTCCGGCGCTCTTGGTCGCAAACCCACCGCCGCCAGCGAACAGCGATCCGATTTCGATTACACCGGCATCGCCATCGATCGGGTTCGGGAACACACCCGGCGACATTTACGGCGAGCAGCCAGGCCTGTGGGTCGTAGCGCAGGGCTGGGACGTGGGCGGCCCCGGCCCGATTCTCCACGCGCCGGATTTTGCATACGGGCTCACGCCGGTGGACAACAACGATGGTCACTCGAACGGCGAGTGGAACCCGTGGGTGGAGCAGTTCATCTACTTTTCGGGTAGCCCGTCATCGGTCGGCATGCCACTGACCGCGTACAACACACAGTCCGGGCTCTGGCAGGCCGAGGGTGATCGGTTCGTCGCCAACGGTATAGCATCGCCGCCACCGGCCGTTGCGATGGCCACGGGGATTCAGGCCAACGTGTTCCCGAGCTTTCCCGGACCACTGAATCTGCTAAGCGCCAACCAGACGCGGTTCAATGAGATTCCGTCCGTACCGGCGATGGTTCCGAATCCAGGCGTCTATCCGCCGGACGACATGGATGCGCTGGAACTGACGCTGTTCGATATCAATGGCGATAAGATCCCCGACCGCCCCGTCTACTTCACGGTTGACCGTCCCACGGCAATGGCACTTGGGGTTTCACCAGCCGATGTTCTGTTCTCGCCGCCCGGCGGGATGTGGAATCCGTGGTTCCCGGCCCCGCAGCTCGGTCTGGCGCCGGTTGACGACGTGGATGCGCTGGCGGTATTTGATCTTCACGCGCGGGGGATACCGGAGCCCGGCATCGACTACGCCTTGTTCTCGCTCGCCCCTGGTTCGCCGACGCTTGACGGAGCGGACGGTGTGGCTGGGACGGCGGACGATTACTCCGCGGCTGACATCTTTGTTACCAATTTCAACGGCGCGTTCATGTTGTATTTGCCGGCGTCGGCGATCGGCATGTTGCCGACGGATGACGTGGATGCGCTGGACGTGGAGTCAGTGTTCACGGACAACCCGCCGGTGGAGGTGTTTGACTGGTGGCAGTGGCTGCTGAACTTCGACGTGTGGATTCCGCCGTGGACTCCACTACCGCCGAACGACTTCCACATTGAGTTGGAAGGCGTTCCTCCCGAGTTGGTCGGTGAGCTTTGGATCGACATGTTCCCGATGGTGGTAGTCGAGCCGATGGGGCTGAACGGCACACGGATCTCCTGGAGCGGTGCCGAGGCTCTGCCGGGCACTTGGATCCACTTCGGCTTTGTGATCCTCGACCAGGTCTACCCGACGCAGGTTCGCTGGTACTTCACGCGGGACGGCGAGCCGATCATCGACGTGCCGTGGATTTTCCAGCGCTGGGATTGGTGGGCGAATCCGCCGTACACCGGGCTGGTGGACGTGGTCCAGAACATGTACACGGAAGAGGTCGCGGTGCAGCGTTTCACGACAGTTGAACCGGTGGAGCCGGTCAAGCTCCCGGAC
>JAFGRR010000639.1 GCA_016935035.1 Phycisphaerae bacterium
GGTGCAGACGTCGAGACAGCGGAATACTGCCTCGACGTCGCGCTCGCGGCACTTGGCGATCATGCCGGGTGAGAAATCCACCGCCGTCACGCTTCCCAGACGCACTTGGCCGGCGAGCCATCCGGTGACCTGGCCGGTTCCGCAGCCGAGTTCCAGCACGCTCCAACCGGGCTGGAGGTTCAGCATGGGCTTCAGTTCTTCGAGTCGGCGCAGTGTTTGCTCAACGGGAGGGCCGTAGGTGTCCCAGTTGTCGGCGTGCTGGTTGAAGAAAGCGATACGCGGGTCGACATCAGTCATGCCGGGATCTCCGTTTCCACTTGAACTTGACGAGCAGTCTAAAGTGCGATATTACAATTATCCGATACGTAATACCAGCGGGTCGCCGCCGGTGGGGCGTTTCTGGACCAACTGGTTATTGCATCCAGATCGAGGGCAGACGATGAAGCGTGCGTTGATCGGCAGTGCTTTCTGCGTTGCTTTGGTTCTATGCGGCTGGCTGTCGCCGCCGACGTTGGCGCAGGACTGGCCGTCCGTTCAGCTTATTCAACACAGCACCTACCAGGCCGTCAACGCGGACGGCAGCAGCGCCTACGCCGGCGGGTTTCCGATCCGCCTGCGCGGCATCATCTTGAATGACTCAGCAGACTGGCTCGACCCAACGCCGGCCTATGACCCCGAGGTGCACCTGTGGGAGATGGGCGGGGGGTGGGAGATCTTCGTCCAAGCCTGGGACGATCCCAACGAAACCTACGACGACAACGATTTTGGCGGCACCTCGTGCTGGATGGGGCAGAACTACGGCAACCACATCATGCACCAGGACCCTATCTTCAACTACACCGACAATGAGTGGCTGGCCGAGCTCGAGCGGCTCAACTACCCCGATGGGCCCGAAAGCGATCCTATTCGAGCCGGCGATCTGATCGAGGTTCGCGCTCGCGGCGGCCTCTTCTATCAGGGCAAGATGAACGTCAACGAGCAACACAACAACGATCCGGCCTACGACTTCGAGGTCGTCGTGTTGCGGCGGGCATTCGGGTTGCCGGCGCCGGCCAAGTTGGACCTGAGCGATCTGAAGGACCCCAACGACGCGTTCCTTTTTGACCCGACACGCGCGACCGGCGGTGAGCACTACCAGATGACACGCGTCGAGCTACAGTACGTCGCGCTGCTCGATCCGAATGACTGGGGTTCCGACTCGTACGTGACTGTCTTTGATGACACCGGGCGGACCTTCGACGTGTACCTCGGACTGGATACCACCTTCGATTCGACGCCGGCGCCGGTTGGTCAGTTCGACATCATCGGCATCATGGACCAGGCATCGTACTCATATCGCGATGGCTACCAGCTACTGGTCATGGACCCGGCCGACGTTGGCCCAGTATGCGGCGACAGCAACTGTGACGGCGTCGTCGACGTGTTCGACATTGACTCGTTCGTCATGGCGATCACTCAGCCGGCCGACTATGCGATCTACTATCCCACTTGCGACATACTGACGGCCGACGCCGACGGTGACGGCAACGCCGACGTATTTGACATTGACCCGTTTGTTATCGCCATGACGGCCGGCCGCTGCCCGTAGCGGTGTTTTGTGGCGACCGTCGCGGCGCGGCGTCCTGTAGCGGCCGCTCCCCGTGGCGGCCGTGGACCGATGAAAACGCCGCCGCGGCAGCGTCACAGCCGGCACTGACAGGTTGGATGCTTGTGCCGCAACGCAGCGAGGCCTTCGATGGTCAAGCCGATCGTCAGACAGGACGCGACACCCGCCGGTCGGCGAGCATTCACGCTCATTGAGCTGCTCGTCGTGGTGGCGATCATGTCGCTGCTGCTGGCGATACTGATGCCCGGTCTGCGACAGGCTCGCACCGCCGCCAAGATCGTCAAGGCGCACGCCGAACTGCGCGGCATCACGCTGGCCCTCGACATTTACCTCGAAATCCACAACGACAAGCTGCCGCCCACGCGATTCTCATGCAGCACGCGGTCCGCGTACCAATTGCCGGTCGAACTCGGGCAACAGCAGTTGCTGGCCTCGCGCACCGTGCGCAAATACGGCAACGACATCGACGTTGTCGCCTTTCGCGACGTGTTCAATCCGACCGAGACATATCTCTATCGCGCCCCAGGCCCAGGGATCATGAACGAGTCGATCCTGATGGAGGACGCGTCCACGCTGTGGATTCCGAAGGACTTCCCATATGCCGACAGCACGGAAGGGGCCTATTGGCGTGACGCCAAAACCAGCCCGGTCCGCTATGCTGTCTGGAGCGTTGGACCGGACAAGGACTCGCCCAAGCTGAGCCACATTCCCGGCAGGGCTCCCATCCCGGACCGCTATTGGTGTCATGGCGCGAGCGACACCGGCGTAATCACGCACTATCTCGGCCGCGACGGCCGGATCTACATGAGCCCATAAGAGCATGACGCGGATGAGCAGCAAAGATCGCTGGAGCACCGTTTCACACGCGGGCGCGTGCGTGTTGCTGCTTGGCCTGACCCTTATCGCCGGCTGTGAGCGCAAGTCTCCGGCCGCTGCCACGGCGTCGGTCGCGGCCTCGAACTCATACCTCGAAGCCGCCGTCCGTGATCTGCTGGGCGAGTCGACGCCCGTGGTGCGGCTGGCCGAGCCCGGCATGTGTCCGGGCCACTTCGACATGCGCCCGAGCCAGATTGACGCGTTGCGTGAGTGCCGGCTGCTGCTGCGATTCGACTTTCAAAAGACGCTCGATGCAAAGCTCGGCGATCTTTGCGCTGCGGGCCTGAGTATTGAGCCGATAGCCGCGCCTGGTGGACTCGGTGAGCCCGACACCTACCAGACGGTCTGCCAGCACGTCGCTGACGCCCTCGTACGAACCGCTCTTGTTGAGCGTGCCCAGGCGGATGATCGCCTGGCCGCGATTTCGACGCGTCTGAAGCACGCCGACGCCGCGGCGCGCGACGCGATCACCGAAGCACGGCTTGACGGACAGCCGGTTGTCACCAGCAAGCACCAGCAAGCCGCGCTCGAATTCCTTGGCTTCAACGTTGTAGCTACGTTTACCGCCGCCGATACCGCGCGCATCGGCGAGATAGATGCAGCCATTCGCAGCGGCAACGGCGCTCGCCTGATCGTCGCTAACGAGCCCGAGGGACGCCAACTTGCCGACGCCCTGGCCGAACGCATTGGCGCGCCGGTCGTCGTGCTCGCCAATTTCCCCGACAGCGAGCATCATCACGTCAGCTTTGACGAGATGCTGCGCGACAACGTGCGCCGCCTGACCGGCGCCGCCCAGCCATGACCGCCGCCGCGATTGAAATCTCAGGCCTGCGCGTCGAAGCCGACGAACGCTGCATACTCGACATACCGCGTCTGATGCTGGCTCCCGGCGAGGTACTGGGTGTGCTCGGCCCCAACGGTGCCGGCAAGAGCACGCTGCTGCGCGTGATGCTCGGATTGCAGCGTCCGACGGTGGGTGACGTGCGTGTGCTGGGCGAGCCGGTGACGTACCTGCGCGGGCGGGCGCTGTCGCGCCTGCGTTGCCGCATCGGTTACGTGCCGCAACAACTTGCCGCGCACAGCCAGATGCCGCTCACCGTGCGCGAAGTCGTTGCCATCGGCCGTACCGGACTGGCCGGCTTGTTTCGCGGACTCACGGCGGCCGACTGGACCGTTGTTGATGATGCCATCGACCGCGTTGGCCTGGCCGGACTGCGCCGCGCGCAATACGCCCAGCTTTCCGGCGGCGAGCAGCGCAAGTCACTCATCGCCCGCGCCATGGTCCAGCAGCCCCGCCTGTTGCTGCTCGACGAGCCGACCGCCTATCTCGATCTCGGTTGGCGCGAGCACATGGTTGCCACCTTGCAGCGGCTCTACGAATCCGAGCATGTGACCACCGTGCTCGTCTGCCACGAGCTCGAAGTCCTGCCGCCGTGCTGCCGCCGGGTGGTCGTGCTGAACAA
>JAFGRR010000077.1 GCA_016935035.1 Phycisphaerae bacterium
GAGGACGACACAACGCCGCCCTCACGCCCCCCCTGCTCTCACATCTTCTGATTGAGCTCCGAGTACTTCCAAAGCGCCTCGTCCAACTCCCGCATACTGACGTCTGCCTGTTTGGCTACGGCACAGCAGAACTCGGTGTACTCCCACCACAAGCCGAAGTGGTACTGGTTCGGTTCTGCCAGGCCGACCGACCACAGTGCCCGGAAGTCGAGGATTGGGTAACGGTCGGGGAACGCAAAGTGCAGGAACACGGACGCCGTAGGCCAGGATACGCCACTGAGGAGCGTCCATACCTCGATTCGCAGTCGCTCGGACGCCGTTCGCCATGCCACGCTGGACACATCTCTTATGAACGCATCGTCGTTCCGCTGGCACAATGGCCTGGTGCGCGGTGATTTCCACGCGCATACCGTGAGCAGCTCCGGCTTGGTCAGGTACCCCCGGCGTTGGTACGCTGGAAAGACCTCATCAACAAGCTGATTCGTCAATTCCGTGTCACGCTGCCCCAGTTCGGCCTTGTACTGCGTGGCGAGTGGCATGATCCTGTCCAGTTTGAATCGCAATCTCAACCGCAGCACTCCCAGCATGTTGAGCCTCAGCTAGTGACCCGCGAAGGCTGGCAGAGAATAGGTCCGCGCGCGGCCTCACATTCTGCTGACTATCCAAGCGCCAACTGCCACGACGACGGCGATGATGATCACGATCGGAACCCCAGACATTCGCCGCGATCTGTCATCGCCCGACTCGTACGCGTGGTCCTGCCTATGTCTGGGGAAGAACTCCGTCGTCACGTCCTCCCACGCGACCATGGCTTTCCATTGATCATCATCCGCCTGATACGACAGCAGGATAGAGCGCACAAGTTCTGGATCGGGCTCTGGTGTCTCGTATCGGTAGTGCCGGCCGTTTTGGCGGTACTCGATTGTGCAATCCACTGCCTGGACGTAGTCCTCATCGGCACGCGCGAGAATCAGGAAGCCATCCTCACGCCACAACTCACCCAGCGCCCGCTCAATGTCCCGTGGACCAGGGCTCTTCGTGCCCCAGCCGGATTCTGTTGTTAGTTCCATCTCTCACCCCCCTACTTCCCGACCTCCGCCAGGCACTCATCGAGGCAGCCGGCCAGGAAATCGCAGTCGTCTTTGGTTATGCACATCGGCGGTTTGATGCGGATTACGTTGCCGTAGAGGCCGCCTTTGCCTAGCAGCAGGCGGCGGTTTTTGGCGCGTTCGACTATGTCGGCGGTTTCGGCGGTGGCTGGCTCTTTGGTTTGGCGGTCCTTGACCAACTCGACGCCGAGCATGAGGCCGATGCCGCGAACTTCGCCGATGAGTGTGTGTTTTTGCTGGAGTTCGAGCAGCTTCTGCTTGAGATAGCCGCCGACCTCTTTGGCGTTCTGCTGGATGTGGTCCTCGTCGATGATCTCGAGCGTCGCCAGACCCTGCAGCATGGAGACGGGGTTGCCGCCGAAGGTGTTGAAGTGCAGGCGGTTGGCCATGGGTTTGGCGATTTCGGGCTTGGTGGTGCAGGCGCCGAGGGGGGCGCCGTTGCCGATGCCTTTGGCCATGGTGATCATGTCGGGCGTTACGCCCCAGTTCTGGCAGCCCCAGTAGTGTTCGCCGGTGCGACCGAAGCCGGTCTGGACCTCGTCGGAGATGCAGATGCCGCCGTACTTGCGGACGATGTCGTAGACGATGCCGAAGAACTCGGGCGGCGGCAGCACTGAACCGCCGACGCCCTGGATCGGCTCGGCGATGAAACCGGCGACCTCGCCCGGCGTCTCATAGCGAATCACGTCCTCGACCGCGTAAGCACACTTCATGTCGCACGCCGGATAGCTGAGCCCGAACGGGCAGCGATAGCAGTAGCCCTGCGGGACGTGCGTGACGCCGGCGGGCGAGGGCACCGGGTATTTCCACGTACCGACCGCGGTGAGCTCCATCGTCGATTGCGAGCCGCCGTGGTAGCAATTGCGCAGCGTCAGAATCTCATGCCGCCCGGTGTGCAGCCGCGCCATGAGAATCGCCAGGTCGTTTGCCTCGCTGCCCGAACTCGTGAAGTATGAAACCTCCAACCCGTCGGGCATGCGTTTGGCCAACTCGCGGGCGTAGACGGCGATCGTCGGATGCAGGTAGATCGTGGTCGTATGCACCAGCTTGCCGACTTGTTCACGCACGCGCTCGGTGATCTTGGGGTGGCAATGCCCGACCGAGACAGTGACGATGCCCGCGATGGCATCGAGGTATTGCTTGCCGGTCTCGTCCCAGAGGTACTGCATGTGCCCTTCGACGATGCAGATCGGCTCCTTGTAGTACGTCACGATGCCGGGGTTGAGATACTGGCGGCGCAGGGCGAGGATCTCATCGCGCGACGGCCCGTCATAGGCAACGGGCTTGTGATTGCTGACAGGAAGCGGCGTGCGCGTTGCGGGCTTGGGACTGGACATATCGGTTTCCTTCTTGATGGGTTGTTCACCGTCAATGATATGGGGAGTCAATCCGCGCGAAAACAACCCTGACGCAGCGATTCCGCCGAGTACGCCAGCATCCGCCAACGATCGTCGGCGGACCGTTCCTCGAATCAACCAATGTGCGCTTGCCCGCGATCAGGGCGCGGTTATCTGACCGTACGCCTCCGGTCGGCGGTCGCGGAAGAACTGCCAGACGTTGCGGACCTCGCGAATCTGGTCGAGATCCATGTCGGCCACGACGATGTCGTCCTCGGCACGCCGTCCCTCGGCCATGATCTGACCGCGCGGGTCACAGAAGTATGACGTGCCGTAGAACTCGCCGATGTTCCACGGTGCCTCGGTGCCGGGACGGTTGATGGCGCCGACGAAGTACTGATTGGCGACGGCATGCGCTGGCTGCTCCAGCTTCCACAGGTATTCCGAGAGCCCCGCGACGGTCGCCGACGGATTGAACACGATCTCCGCGCCATTCAAACCAAGACAGCGAGCTCCCTCGGGGAAGTGTCGATCGTAGCAGATATAGACACCCACGCGCCCGAAGCGCGTTTGGAACACTGGAAAGCCCAGGTTGCCCGGCCGGAAGTAGAACTTCTCCCAGAAGCCGGGGTTGCAGTGCGGCAGATGATGCTTGCGGTACTTGCCCAGGTACTTGCCGTCGGCGTCGATGACCGCCGCCGTGTTGTAGTACACGCCGGGCAGCTCCTCCTCGTAGACGGGCACGACCAGTACGATCTGGTGTTTGCGCGCCAACTCGCACATCAGTTGTGTGGTCGGCCCTTCGGGCACGCGCTCGACCAGCGAATACCACTTGGTGTCCTGCTCGGCCGGAAAGTAAGGCCCGTAGAACAACTCCTGCATGCAGATGACTTGCGCGCCCTTGTCGGCGGCCCGCGCGATCAACGCCACGTGCTTGTCGATCATCGACTGCTTGATCTTCTCGATTGACGAGGTTGCCGACTCGCTAAGCACGGCTTGAATCAGTCCACCACGAACCACGCGAGACATGGGCGACTCCTTCCGGGATGTGATTTTTGTCACGACAACGCCGTCACAAACCTCGGACTTTAGCCAAGCGCGGGCACTTTGCAAGGCGGCGAAATGCAGCCAACGGCCGGGGCGGGTGCTTCCGGATCGTCACGCGCACGCTATACTCGGCGATTACGCGTCACACTTGGGCACAAGCGGAGCACAACCATGGCGGAACTGACCACGTGCAAATGCCTGATCGGTGGACAATGGGTCGATGCACAGGCCGACAGCTTCCACGACGTCTTCAATCCCTCGACCGGCGAGGTGATCGCACACGCGCCTTTGTGCGGCGATGCCGACGTCGATCGCGCGGTTCAGGCAGCACTCAAGGCCTTTCCCGCCTGGCGAGACACCCCCCCGCCCGATCGCGCCCGCATTATGTTCCGCTTTCACGATCTGCTGCAACGCCACACCGACGAAGTGGCGCGCATCTGCACACGCGAGCATGGCAAGACTTTCGCCGAGTCGCGAGCTTCGGTGCAGCGCGGCGTCGAGATGATCGAGTTCGCCTGCGGCCTGCCGTCACTGCTCGTCGGCGAGAGCATCCGCAACGTCGCACCGGAGGTTGACTGCGAGACCATCCGGCATCCGCTCGGTGTGGTGGCGGGCATCGCGCCGTTCAACTTCCCCGCGATGGTTCCGCTGTGGATGTACCCCAACGCGCTGACCTGCGGCAATTGCTTTGTGCTCAAGCCATCGGAGCAGGTGCCGCTGTCGTCGATGCGCATCGCCGAGCTGCTGCTGGAAGCGGGCATGCCAGAGGGCGTGTTCTCGGTCGTGCACGGCGGCAAGGCGTGCGTCGATGCGCTGCTGATGCACCCTGATATCAAGGCCATCTCGTTCGTCGGCTCGACACCGGTGGCGAAGTACATCTATCAGACGGGCACGGCCCACGGCAAACGCGTGCAGGCCGCCGCCGGCGCCAAAAATCACATGATCATCATGCCCGACGCCGACATGCACCCAACCGTGCGCGGCATGGTGAACTCGGCGTTCGGCTGCGCCGGCGAGCGGTGCATGGCCGGCAGCTTGGCGGTGCCGGTCGGCGACGCGGCCGACGAGATCGTCGCGCGACTACTCGAAGAGGTTGGGAAGATCAGAGTCGGCCGCACGGATCTGCCTGACGCCCCCGTCGACATGGGCCCGCTCATCACGCGCAAACATTTTGAGCGCGTTCGCGGCTACATCGACACGGCCGAACGCGAGGGCGCGGACATCATTCTCGACGGACGCAAGGTGAACGTAGCCGACTCACCCGCGGGATTCTTCGTCAGCCCGACGCTGATCGACAACGTCACTCCCGAGATGACCGTCGCGCGCGAGGAGATCTTCGGCCCCGTGCTGCCGATCGTGCGTGTCAAAACGCTGGATGACGCCATGGCGCTCGGCGACCGTTGCCAATACGCCAACGGCGCCGTGATCTTCACCAACTCCGGTCCCGCATCACGCCAGTTCAAGCACAGATTCAGCGCTGGCATGATCGGCATCAACATCGGCGTACCCGCACCGATGGCCTGGTTCCCGTTCACCGGCTGGAACAACTCCTTCTTTGGCGACCTGCACATCCAGGCCCGCGAAGGCATGCAGTTCTACACCCAGCAACGCATGATCATGACGCGTTGGTTCGAGCCGGCCAAAGTCGACCACCACGATCCCGTCTGGCGCCCGGCGAAGACGTAGCCGTCACGGACGATAACCGCCAACAGTTGTCCCTGCCGACGGCCGGCCGCGGCCGGCTGCCTGTTGCGCAGAGGGCGGTTTCTCGCGCAGAATCTCTCCGGGTACAAGAACCAACTGTCCAGCCCCAGGGTCCCCGCGACCGTTCTATCGGGCGTGCGCAATTGGATTGGATGCTCCGCGATTGGCATTCATATAACTCCTAAGAGGAACTAAGGGTTACCGATGCGCGCCGGCACTCGCGTGCGGTGGAGCGATCGGAGGAGGAGTTAAGAATGTCAACATACATGGTCCGCGCCGCGCTCGCCTGCATGCTTGCATGGCCGGCCAGCGCCAGCATCATC
>JAFGRR010000640.1 GCA_016935035.1 Phycisphaerae bacterium
GAATCGCCCGCTCGAACGGCTGCACCAGCCCGTCATAATTCATGAACGTGCCTTCGCGCTCCGCCCACGTCGCCGACGGGATTCTCAGCGTCGCGTGCTCGTCCAGCATCGACGCGAACAGGTCGTGCACGGCGACAAAGTTGACCTCCGCGAGCGCATCTCGCGCGACCACGCCCACCCACTCCTTCGGATAGCCGCCGACCACGATCGCCGCGTCAAAAGCCCCGCCCACGGCCGTCTTGCAGAATCCGTCGAATGTCGCCGTTGGGCCGCCGAAGTGTTCGAGCAGTGTCTCGATGCCGCGGCGGTTGGGGCACTTCTCGGCGCGGATTACGAATCCCTTGGGGAAAGTCTGATCCTCGCCTTCGATCGGCACGTGTCCGAGTGCCAGCGTCGCCTGCGGCGCGATTCCGCGCACAAAGTGTGCCAGCAGCCAGGCTTCCTCGCAGCTCATCATCGGGCTGAGCACGGTCGCCACGCGTATGCCGTTGCTTCCCTCCGACCGCTTGCGCAATTCGCCGCGCAGCAGTTCCGGCAGCGCCTCCCACTTGATCGGCCGCAACTCTCCGCCGCTGCGCCGCATCGGCTGATTCAGGCGCCGCTCGTCATGCACGTACTTCCAGCCGAAGCGTGCCTCGTCGCTGATCCACCACTCGTTGACCTTCTCATTGAAGCGCGGCCGCACGCGGTGAATGACGCCCTCGTTGTGGTCGATGAAGATAGCGCTGCCGCTGCTGTCGGCCGGCGAGATCGACTTGGCCGATTTGAGCAGCCACACGCGCTGCTTGAACAGGAAGTCCTTATTGAGCAGTGCCCCGACCGGGCAGAGATCTACCACGTTGCCCTGGAGCGGGTTCTCAAGCGGCTCGCCTGGGAAGACGTCGATCTCGCCCCGGCTGCCGCGATTCACAACCGTCAGCTCCGCCGACCCGGCGATCTCCTCGGCAAAGCGCACACAACGCGTACACAGCACGCAACGGTCCTGGTACAGCAGCGTCTTTGAGCCGATGTCCTTCTTCGGGTTCTTGTGCTTGTTCTCGACCATGCGTGAGGTGGCGGAGCCGAACTCGTCGGAGTAATCCTGCAAGTAGCACTCGCCGGCCTTGTCGCACACCGGGCAGTCCAGCGGGTGATTGAGCAGGTAATACTCCATGACGTGCCGAACGTTGGCCCGCACCTTTTCAGACTTGAAACGCACTTCCATGCCGCCCTTCACCGGCGTCTGGCACGCGGGGAACAGTTTCGGCGCCCAGTCGAGCTCACCGGTCTTCGGCTGCGGGACTTTCATCTCCATCAGGCACAGGCGGCAACTCGCGACGACCGACAGCCCAGGGTGATAGCAGTAGTGCGGCACCTGCATGCCGGCGTCGAGCGCGGCCTGCAAGACCGAGATACCCCTCTGGCATTTCACTTCCTGTCCGTCAATTACGATTGTCGGCATTCAGTGCCTCACTAAGACTGTACGACCTCACGTGGCGCGAGCCGATGGCCCGGGCCAAGAATCGGCAAATCGTAAGCCGCCGGATTCGTGCGGCGGATGACTTCCGCGGCAGCTTGCGGGCTCTGCGCGCGGATGTGTTCCTCGAACTCCTTGCGGAACTTCTGCACGATTGTCCGCACCGGCCACGCGGCACCGTCCGGCAGCCCGCAGATGCTCATGCCGGGCATCATGCCCATGTTCTCAGTTACTTCGACGAGCAGGTCGAGATCGCAGGCACGGCCGGCGCCGGCCGCGATGCGCCTGGCGACTTTGTACATCCACGAAGTACCCTCGCGACACTGCGTGCATTGCCCGCAGGATTCGTGTGCATAGAACCGTGCAAGATTCAGCAAGACGTCGCGCATGTCCGCGTCTTCCGGCACCACCACTGCCGCCGCCGTCCCGAGCCCCAGCAGTCCATAGCGCCGCACGTCGTCAAAGTCGAGCCGGCAATCAAGCTCGTCATAGTCCTGGGTCGGATCGGGCTCGTCGCCGGGGTTCTTGGGGAAGGTGTCGCCGCGCAACGCGCCCATCGAAATCCCGCCCGGCAGCACGACCTTGACCTTCTTGCCGTCGCGTATGCCACCGCCGAAATCCTCGCCGTAGATCAGCTCGCGCACGCTGAGGCCGAGCGGAGCCTCGTAGCAGCCTGGGCGGTTCACGGGGCCGCTGACGCAATACATCTTGGGGCCCTTGGAGTTCTCGGTGCCGAGCGAGAGCCACCAATCGAGCCCGCGCGTGAAGATGTGCGGCAGGCAGGCCAGTGTTTCGACGTTGTTGACGACGGTCGGCTTGTGGAAAAGGCCCTCGACCGCCGGGAAGGGCGGCTTGATGCGCGGCCAGCCGCGCTTGCCCTCCAGGCTCTCGATCAGCCCGGTCTCCTCGCCGCAGACATAAGCGCCCGCTCCGCGATGAATGTAGCATTCGAGATCGTAGCCGCTGCTCAGAATGTTCCTGCCGAAATAGCCCGCCGCATACGCCTCGTCGACCGCCTTCTGCAGTATGTGAAACTGCTCCATGAACTCGCCGCGCATGTAGATGTACGCGACGGTTGTGCGGGTGGCGAAGCCGGCGATCAGAATGCCCTCGAGCAGCATGTGTGGATCGCTCTCGATCGTGATGCGGTTGCAGAAGGTCGGCGGCTCGGACTCGTCGGCGTTGACGCAGAGATAGGTGATGTCGCGCTCGGCGGGCAGGAAGGTCCACTTGATGCCGGCGGGGAAGCCGGCGCCGCCGCGGCCGCGCAGGTTTGCCTTCTTGACGAGATCGACGACGTCGCCGGGCTGCATGGCCAGGGCCTTGGCTGCGCCTGCGTAGCCGCCACTCGACTTGTAGACGTCGAGGGACGTGCTATTCGGCACGCCGACGTTTCGCATTAATACTGGTTCAAACGCCATGGTCAGTCTATGCCCGTCTTACATGCCATGTCCCGGCGGATCGAACAGATCACTCCGCGGCATGTCCAGTTTGTCGTTGTTGGGGTCGGCAAGGATACCGTCAAGGTCGGCCGGCGAGACGCACTTGTGTAGCTTCTCGTTGATCAGCATGCACGGGCCGTATTCGCATGCGGCCAGGCATTCCTCGGTCATCAGCGAGTATTCGCCGTCGGGCGTCGTCTCGCCCTCGTCGATCCCGAGTCTCTCCTTGAGTACGTCCAGCAGCCGCTTGCCACCCATCAACTCGCAAGTCAGCGAACGGCAGACGCAGATGAGCTTCTTGCCACGCGGCTTGGTCCAGAAGTGCGAGTAGAACGTCACGACGTCCATGACCGCTGACGGCGGCATCTCCAGCAGTTCCGCGATCTCGCGCATCGAGCGCAACGTGATCCGTCCCAGGGCTTCTTGCGTTATGTGCAACGCCGGCAGCAGGACGGCGCGCTTGCTCGGATAACGTGGCAGAAAGGCGCGGATCTTGTCCTTGATCGCGACAGTCAGGCCGGGACCGAGGTCTTCGTCGGCAATGGTTCGCCTGTTGATCGTTTCCCACGCCAAGGTACTTCTCCGTCATCGGGTGGCCGACGCCTAGCGGTCGAGCTCCGCCGCGATGATGTTAATACTGTTCAAAACAGCGACCGCGTCGCTGATCTGGTGCCCGATGAGTAGCTTCGGGTACACCTGGAAATTGATGAAGCTAGGTGGCCGGCAACTGGCGCGGTACGCCGCGTTGCCGCCGTCACTTACGAGATAGAAGCCGAGTTCGCCGTTGGCTGTTTCGTTCGCGCCGTAGGCCTCGCCGATGGGTGGCTCAAAGCCGCGATTGGTCATGACCTGCTCGAAATGGCGGATCAGCCCCTCGATCGAGAAGTAGATCTCGCGCTTGTCCGGCAGGGTGGCCTTTTCGTTGGGCAGGATGTTGACCGGCCCATCGGGCAGCATAGCGATGACCTGCTCGATGATCGCGCACGACTGGCGAACCTCCTCCATGCGGACAAGATAACGCGAGTACACGTCGCCGCCGCTCGCCACCGCGACCTTGAACTGGACCGCCGGCGCCCCTTTGCCGTCCCAATTGTCTGCATAGCAGAGGTATGGCTCATCCTTACGCAGGTCTCGCCGCACGCCGCTGCCGCGCGCCATGGGCCCGGTCAGCGACCAGTCGATCGCGTCATCGTGATTGATGACGCCGATGCCTTTGGTGCGCTCGACAAAGATGCGATTGCGCGTCAGCAGTGTGTTCACGTCGGCGAGCATCGGCGGCACAATCTCGCGGATGAAATGCAGCACCTTGTCGGTCCAGCCCGGCGGCAGATCCTGCATGAGTCCGCCGACCCGCGTGTAGCTGACCGTGAAGCGTGCCCCACACAACTCCTCGAACAGGTCGTTGATGGTCTCGCGATCGTTGAACGCGTAGAGGAAAGCCGTGAGGCCGCCCAGGTCGAGTCCGCTGCACCCGATGCATACCAGGTGGTCCTGAATGCGGCCCAGTTCGGCGCAGATCGTGCGAATGGCCTTGCAGCGCGGCGTGATCTCCAGGCCGAACAGCTTCTCGCAGGCATGGTGCCAGGCGATGTTGTTGGCGATCGGCGAGACGTAGTTCATGCGGTCGGTCACGACCACGTACTGGTTGTAGTTCAGATGCTCGCCGAGCTTTTCGAAGCCGCTGTGCAGGTAGCCGATGTGCTGAGTCACGTTGACGACCCGTTCGCCGTCAAGCTCCATCACGAGGTGCAGCGTCGTGTGCGTGGCCGGATGCTGCGGCCCGAAGTTGAGCGCCCAGCGATCCTCGCCCGCTTCGTCGCGAGTAAGCGTCGTCGGATGATATTCTCGCGGCGGTGCCGCCATAGACCGTCCTTAGCGTGTAGCGCTATATTTCGCTATCGCGTGTGACCACGGTGAAGTTCTCGCGTTCGCCCTTGCCGCGCAGGGGATAGTCCTTGCGCAGCGGGTGATCTTCGAAGTAGTCCTCGCACAAGATCCGCCGCAGGTCGGGATGCCCGGTGAATGTGATGCCGAACATGTCGAACTGCTCGCGCTCGCGCCAGTTCGCGCCCTTCCAGATGCAGGTCACCGACGGCACCGTCGGGTCGGGATCGTTCAGAAAGACCTTGACCCACAGCCGGGGGTTGTGTGTGTGGCTGAGCAGCGAATAGACGACGGCAAAGCGGTCTTCGGCGGCCGGGTAGTTGAGATAGTCGACGCAGGTCACGTCGCATAGCTGCTCGAATTTCGTGCGCTCGTCGTTGCGCAGGAATCGCATGGCCTCCAGCAGCCGGTCGGGCGTGACGCGGACGGCGATCTGGTCGGAGTCGCGCCCGTCCAGGTAGCGCATGAGCGGTCGCGGCGCGAAATCCACATCCGCGAAGCGCTGCTGAAGGGCCGCGATGGCGTCCGCTGTTGCCATGAGTGCCTCTGTGTCCTCGCTTATGTGTCCTGGTCCGGGCCGTTGAAGCCGGGGCCGAGCGTCACTCTCCTGGGCTGAACCACTATGCCGAGCCCTGTACCGCGTTCCTGGCTGCTCTTGACGCCGTCCTGATCCACGATGCGCTGCACCGCCATCAGCCCTTCGAGCAGTGTCTCCGGTCGCGGTGGGCAGCCGGGGACGTACACGTCGACGGGCACAAACTGGTCGATGCCCTGCACGACGGCATAGGTGTCGAACACGCCGCCTGTCGAGGCACAAGCCCCCATCGAGACAACCCATTTGGGCTCAGTCATTTGCAGATAGATGCGTTGCAGCACGGGCAGCATGCGCACGACGACCCGCCCGGCGCAGATCAGCAAATCGCATTGCCGGGGCGTGAACCGCATGGCCTCCGCCCCGAACCTGGCGATGTCGTACCGGCTGGCCCCTGTCGCCATGAGCTCGATACCGCAGCAGGCGGTCGCGAACGGCATCGGCCACAGGCTGTTACGCCGGGCCCAGTTGATGCCGTGCCGCCTAACCAGGTCGATGACGGCGTCGAGCCGTGTGGCGACGAAGCCCTCGTTCTCCGAGGCGGGGCGAGATTTGATCTCCGCGCGTGTCAGTCCCATCTGAAAACGCCCTTGCGCCACTCGTAGACCAGCCCGATCACGAGCAGGGCGAAAAAGAAGCCGATCGTCACAACCATGAAGGTCGGGTCATAGCCGCTGTCAAGGATTGTAGCAGCGACCTTGGCGGCCTCGGAATCGTCGTGGGCCCCGCCGCGCACATGGCGAAAAAGCGTCGCCCATGGATAGAGGAAGACGATTTCGACGTCGAATACCAGGAATAGCACGGCGACGAGGTAGAAGCGGACGTTGAAGCGCCGGCGGGAATCGGTGAACGGGGCGACGCCCGATTCGTAGGTGCCGTGCTTGATCTCCCCGGCACGTCGCGGCCCGATGAGGTACGAGGACACCAGGATGCCCACGACGGTTGCGATGGCCAGGAGGGCCATGAGAGCGATGAGAGCGTAGTCGGCGGTGGCCAGCATGGTCGTCAACCCTACCTTTGATCGGGGTTCCAGAGTCTATTTGAAGGTCTGGCGATTGGCAACGCCGGCGTGCGAAAGTGCGTCCGGGCGGCCGTGATGGACTGGTATATATATCCTAGGATTTCTTGACACATGGCGGCCGGTGGTATATCATGGGCGCGTTGACCAAGCTGACCAAGGAGGGTCGATCATGGTCGAAATCCCGCAGGAACTCATGCCCCCCCACGAGACCGCCCGCTGGTTCAGGCGTTCTCCCTCCTGGCTACGACAGCAGGTTGACCTGCTCAAGCTCGGGGGGCCCAACGGACAGCCGCTGTACCACACGTGCATCTGCCGGGCGTACGTCTTCGGGCGTCTGAACGCGCTGACGGGGGATGCGCTGCGTTGCGTGCAACTCAAGGCGCTCGCTGCCGCGTGTGGCCTGCCCGCGGCAATCGCCGCTGAGTAACAACCGAGAATGGAAGCCGCTACTTGGGGGTCGTCAAATGTGTGCCACGGCTGTGTGAGTCGTGCTCTCCCGCGGGGTGGGTGGTCACGTGCCTCTGGC